>CBFGWQ010000022.1:0-33570 GCA_965652575.1 uncultured Arenibacter sp.
ATTGTTCATTGCCAGCTTATTTCATACTCTCCTTGACCAACTTGAAGAATTCATAAAATCGTGGTTGTACAATAATCTCGGTGGCCGTTTCTATACTATAAAGTCCCAATTCCGATTTCCCAGTGGCAATGATTCTCTTGGGTTCTATTTGGTATTTGCTTTCCAGGATTCGGGCTACGGCAGCAGCCTGTTGTGTTCCAATCTCCCAGTTGTTCAATTTATTGTCCTTGGATTCCACCAGATTGCTATTGCTCACAATTTGAATATCCATTGTGGGGTTGGCCTTTAAAATGTTTCCAATTTTTGCGATAATGGACTCTGCCTTGTCCTGTACTTTAAAGTTTTTGGAGTTTTCTCCAAATATATAACTGTTGTCCATTACTACCGCCACCGCACCATTGGTAACGGTTATTTTGGGATCACTGCCCAATGTTTGTTTAAATTGGGTAAAAACGGCCAGGGTTATGGAGTCGTGGCTACTAAGGGCGTCATTGATGACCCTTAGTTGTGCTTCCTTTTGGACAAGGCTTTCCAAAGTACTGTTTATATGATCGGACCTTTTATTGGAGGCTTCCGTAAAACTGTTCAGATTTTTTAAAAGGTTGGCATTGGTCTCCTTCAGTTCATTTACCTGTGCTTCGTACGACTCTACTTTGGCCGCAGCAATTCTTTCTTCCCGTTTGGATTCCGAAAGGGCTGTTTCGGACTCCCTCAACTTGGACCTTAGACCATCTACTTCCAGGATAAGGTCTTTTTTGCTCTGTGCCTGTGAAATGGTGATGTACAATAATAAAAATAAAATGGTAAAAATTCTTTTCATCTGTTAATATTTATTTGTTTTCTATTGGTCATGCTTCTACTACGCCCGGTGCAGAAATGCAATGCCTTGTCAATTAATTATAGTCCCGATAATTATAGGGAGGTATGCAAGTGGTTAATGGGCATTTCATGGATTAAATTTGTTTGTTTATATGTGGTTGCATTACTGCAAGGATATACAATTTATTTTGAATGTAAAATTAAGATTATATTTAATTAAGAACCTATCTTATTTTTTCATATACTCCCTACCTCCCAAATAAGGACAATTATAAAGTTCTTGTGTTGTAGAGAAAGGTACTACGGTCTTATTATAGCCATAGGTAGAGGAGAGCGACCTGTTCAATTCATTATCGTCCACATTTACCTGAATATCATCCATAGTAAACTGACAGGGATGTTCATAGCCTGCGGCATGTGTTATTTCCAGGAACTCCTTTCTAAAGGTTTTAAAATATTGGGACAACCTATCGGATTTCAGGGGTACGTTTATTCCGCTTTGCAACCATTTGCTTTGGGTAGCTATTCCTGTAGGACATCTGTTGGTATGGCATATCTGTGCCTGGATACAACCAATGCTCATCATGGCTTCCCTGGCTACGTTTATACAATCCACACCCATGGCAAAGGCCATAGCGGCCTTTGCCGGAAAACCTAATTTTCCACTTCCTATGAACACTATTCTGTGGGTCAGATCATACTTTTTAAACAATTTATAAAGACTGGAAAATCCGTATACCCAGGGCAGGGATACATGATCGGCAAAACTTGGGGGAGCGGCTCCCGTTCCTCCCTCGCCACCGTCAACGGTAATAAAATCCGGTCCCTTTCCTGTTTCGATCATTAATTTGGCCAATTCCTCCCATTGATCCAATTTGCCAATGGCCCCCTTTATGCCTACGGGAAGGCCTGTTTCTTCCGCAATATCTTCAATTAATTGCAATAATTCCGATACGGAACCAAAAGCGGTATGGGTAGCCGGGGACAATACATCCTTGCCCATTACAACACCCCTTATTTCACTTATTTCATGGGTTATCTTGGCAGCCGGCAATACACCTCCCTTTCCCGGTTTTGCTCCCTGTGAAATTTTAATTTCAATGGCTTTGATGCAAGGATTGTCCAAAACCAATTGTTTCATTTTTTCCATGGAAAAATTCCCATCTTCACTTCGTACCCCAAAATACCCCGTCCCAAAGTGGAATATAACATCCCCTCCATGTTTATGATAGGGTGAAAGTCCGCCTTCCCCGGTATTTTGATAAGCTCCGGATTTTTTTACTCCATTGTTCATGGCATTTACCGCAGCAGCGGACAAGGACCCGAAACTCATGGCAGAAACGTTTATTACGGATGCCGGCCTATAGGGATTCTTACGTTTATTATAAGATCCAATGATTTTGGCACAGGGCAAAAAACAGGGATCGGTAATGTTGGGATGGTTCCCCGGAAGCCTATAGGCCATCATTTGGTTCTTTACAAAAATATGTTGATGGGCATAAATATCCCTATCCGTTCCAAAGCCTTCATAATTATTTTCCTTCTTGGCCGAAGCATAGATCCATCCTCTTTCAATACGGTTGAACGGAAGTTCTTCCCTATTGTTGGCAACGAAATACTGTCTCATTTCAGGACCGATACTCTCCAACCAATACCTTAAATGTCCAACAATGGGGAAGTTATGCGAAATGGTATGCCCTTTTTGCACAAAGATATCCCTGATGGCCACCAACATTAAAAATACTATTATCCATACCCACCAAGGTAGGCCGGCCAGGGTGTTTAACATTGAATCCATATTCTAAATGAATTTTTAAAGATGACTTGAATAATTTTTAGGAATTACACGATTGTATATCAATATTCATTCCAAATACGGTCGGGACCATAATGATTTGGACATCCCATTGATTTGCCATGGTTTTATTGGTTAAGGAAGTCCAAACTCATTTCAGTTAGTGCCTTTGCCCCGAGGATCATCCCATTTTCGTCTATGCTGAAGTCGGGCGTATGATGTGGAAAGGACGAAGTATTTCCTGGGGTCATGCCGCCCAAGAAAAAAAAGAATCCGGGCACCTCATTTTGAAAATAGGAGAAATCCTCTCCACCCGTAACGGCTTTCTGTATTTGCACATTGTCCTTTCCGGCTACCCTTTGTAAGGTAGGCAACATTTTATTTACCAGACCGGGATCGTTAAAGGTAATGTCCGTATTGCTTTTTATTTCAATAGTGGCCTTACCGCCATATGCCCTGGCAATATCGGGTACCATTTCCTTCATTCTCTCGGTAATCAGTTTTTGCATATTATAGTCCAAGGTTCTTATGGTTCCTATCATTTCCGCACTTTCGGGAATAATATTAAAACGGACACCGCTCGTTATTTTGCCCACACTTATCACTGCTGCTTCATTGGTCAGATCTACCTCCCTACTAATTATCGTTTGTAGGCCATCTATGATCTTGGCACTGATAAGAATGGGGTCTATCCCTTTCCATGGCTGCGAGCCATGGGTCTGTTTTCCCTCTACCTGAATAACGAATCGTTGTACGGCCGCCATTAATCCCTCGGATTTATACCTTATCACCCCAACTGGGGTAGCGGAGTTGATATGAAGTCCAAAAATGGCGTCCACCTCCGGATTTTTAAGAACTCCTTCCTTCACCATCAGAAGCGCTCCGCCTTCTTCTCCGGGAGGAGGGCCTTCCTCGGCGGGCTGAAAAATAAATTTAACGGTTCCTTTAATTTTATCCCTGTTTTTGGATAGAATTTCCGCAACCCCCATTAGGATCGCTGTATGCGTATCATGACCACAGGCGTGCATAACGCCCACCTCTTGCCCCAAAAATTCGGAGGTTACGGTAGATTTAAACGGTAGATCGTTTCTTTCCGTAACGGGCAGGGCATCAATATCGGCCCTTAAAGCAATTACTTTACCATTTTTATTGCCTTTTAGTATCCCTACCACTCCGGTTTTGGCAACTCCCGTTTGAACTTCCATTCCCAGAGATTTTAAATGGTCAGCTATTTTTTCGGCCGTTTTGAACTCCCTATTGGACAATTCCGGATTTTGGTGAAAATCCCTCCTCCAATCTATAAGCTTGGGTTCAATATCCTTATATTCCTTTTGAAAATTGTATTTCTGGGCGGTGGAATGCACACACCATATAAGCATTGGGAGAATTAAAAATGACTTCATACAACTAAATAAGTTTTGGTTACCTAAGACCATACGGCCTTAATTATTAAACATAATTATACAGATGGTCCACCACATAATAAACGTTGTTTTTTGTAAAATTGGATTTACAGGATAAATATATTCAAATTAGTACTATTTACCCGATCGGTTTATCACAAATCTTAAAGTTGATTTTTTGATAAGGCTATTTATGGTTAAATTCACCGATTGTAACGAGCTTAATACCAACATGCGTTTTGGAGAACTATATCAATGAATTAAATGAAGCCCAAAAGGCCCCGGTTTTGCATAAGGACGGGCCTTTAATGGTAATTGCAGGTGCCGGTTCCGGTAAGACAAGGGTATTGACTTACCGCATTGCTTACCTAATGGACCAGGGAGTGGATTCCTTTAATATTTTGGCCTTGACCTTTACCAATAAGGCAGCAAGGGAAATGAAGAAGCGTATTTCCGATATTGTGGGCAGTTCGGAAGCCAAGAACCTATGGATGGGTACTTTCCATTCAGTTTTTGCGAAGCTTTTGAGGTTCGATGGCGACAAATTGGGCTATCCTTCCAATTTTACCATATATGATACCCAGGATTCGCAACGTTTACTGGCCGCTATTATCAAGGAAATGGGTCTGGATAAGGATATATACAAATACAAACAGGTACAAAATAGAATATCTTCCTATAAAAACAGCCTTATTACAGTAAAGGCGTATTATAACAATCCCGATCTGGTAGAGGCGGATGCCATGGCCAAGCGCCCTAGAATGGGCGAGATCTATCAGAACTATGTGGATCGTTGCTTTAAGGCCGGTGCCATGGATTTTGACGACCTATTGTTACGGACAAACGAGCTGTTAACAAGATTTCCCGAGGTATTGGCCAAGTATCAGGACAGGTTCAGGTATATTCTTGTAGACGAGTACCAGGATACCAACCACTCCCAGTATTTGATCGTTAAGGCCCTATCGGACAGGTTCCAGAATATCTGTGTGGTAGGGGACGATGCCCAGAGCATATATTCCTTTAGGGGGGCAAATATTAACAATATTTTAAATTTTCAAAAGGATTACGACAATGTGGGCATGTACCGGTTGGAACAGAACTATAGATCTACTAAAAATATCGTGAACGCCGCCAATTCCATCATTTCCAAAAATAAGAACCAACTGGAGAAGGTGGTCTGGACCTCCAATGATGAAGGTCCGCTAATAAAGGTGCACCGCAGCCCTACGGATGCGGAGGAAGGTAGATTTGTGGCGGGATCCATTTTTGAGAATAAAATGCAAAGCCAATTATCCAATGGGCATTTCGCTGTTTTATATAGGACCAACTCACAATCCAGGGCCATTGAGGATGCACTTAGAAAACGGGATATACCCTATAGGATCTATGGCGGACTCTCTTTTTATCAACGAAAGGAAATCAAGGACGTATTGTCCTATTTAAGATTGGTGATCAACCCAAAGGACGAGGAGGCCCTTAAGCGTATTATCAATTTTCCGGCACGTGGTATTGGACAAAGTACTTTGGATAAGCTTACCGTTGCCGCAAACCACTATAATCGCTCCATTTTTGAGGTTATGGACAATCTTGAAAGGATAGATTTAAAGATCAATACCGGAACCAGAAGAAAATTGGGAGACTTTGTTGCCATGATCAAGAGCTTTCAGATTATGAACGAAAGTGCAGATGCCTTTACGCTTGCCGAACATGTCGCCAAAAAATCCGGAGTTTTGTTGGAATTCAAAAAAGACGGTACTCCGGAGGGAATTGGCAAGATGGAGAATATTGAGGAGCTGTTGAACGGAATCAAGGATTTTGTGGAAGGACAAAAGGAACTGGCCGATGCCAAAGGGGACATAGGGGAGTTTTTGGAGGATGTGGCCCTGGCCACCGATTTGGATAAGGATACCGGGGATGATGACCGAGTGGCCTTAATGACCATTCATTTGGCGAAGGGACTGGAATTTCCGCATGTCTATATCGTGGGGATGGAAGAAGATCTTTTCCCCTCTGCCATGAGTATGAATACCAGGAGTGAACTGGAAGAGGAAAGACGCTTATTTTATGTAGCCCTGACAAGGGCGGAGAAGCAGGCCTATTTAACCTATACCCAAAATAGATATCGCTGGGGCAAATTGGTGGATGCGGAGCCTAGTAGGTTTATTGAGGAAATTGACGAAAAATACGTTGAAAACCTTACGCCCGTTCAGAGATCCAGATACACTCCCTTGATCGATGTGGATATTTTTGGCGATGTGGACAAATCCAAACTAAGACAGAACAAGCCTGTACAGGGAACTCCCCCAAGTGGTATCAGGCCCAATGAAAATCAGTTGAGGAAACTCCGTAAATTAAAGCCCGAACTTGGTACTCCCATTGGAAATATCAATTCCGTGGACCCCAATTTATCGGAAGGTTCCCTGGTGAACCACACTAGATTTGGTAGGGGACAAGTGCTAAAAATTGAAGGGGTGGGAAACGACAGGAAAGCTGAAATTAAATTTGATAGGGGAGACGTAAAAAAACTTTTGCTAAAATTTGCCAAGTTGGAGGTACTCTGATTCATAAAGCGTATACATGAACCATTATTTCTTATATTAATAGCGTTTATTTTGAACCCATAATATGTCAGAATTTATTAAAATATATCCTGAAAATCCAAATCCCAAGGAAATTAATAAAGTGGTGGATGTTTTACGCAAAGGGGGGCTGATTATTTATCCTACCGATACGGTATATGGCTTGGGATGTGATATCACAAATACCAGGGCCTTGGAAAAAATAGCGCGGATAAAAGGAGTAAAATTGGCCAAGGCCAATTGGTCGTTTATATGTGCCGACCTAAGTAATCTTTCGGATTATGTAAAACAAATCGATACGTCTACCTTTAAAATTCTAAAACGGGCCTTGCCGGGACCCTATACCTTTATACTTCCCGGGAATAACAATCTGCCCAAAGAATTTAAAAAGAAAAAAACAGTGGGTATCCGCATTCCCGATAATGCCATTGCCAGGACCTTGGTCGAAGCCCTGGGCAATCCTATTGTTTCCACCTCCATTCGCGATGAGGATGAACTACTGGAATATACTACCGATCCGGAACTGATATATGAAAAATGGAGAAATCTGGTCGATATAGTTATTGATGGGGGTTATGGGGACAATATGGCCTCTACGGTAATAGATCTTTCCGAAGATGAACCTATAGTGGTCAGGGAAGGAAAGGGGAGTTTGGATATATTCTAAGAATTTTTTTGATATGTTGGACAAAAAAAAGCGACCCATATAAGGTCGCTTTTAAATTGTATATATATTTAATTCTTAGTTGATCTTGGGATCTTTCATCCCTTCTTCGATCATACTGTAGAATTGATCAATCTTTGGAAGTACAACAATACGTGTTCTTCTATTCTTGGCCTTGTCCGTAGCGGATACAGGAATATATTCCCCTCTTCCCGCTGCGGTCATACGCTTGGGATCTACACCGTAATCTTTTTGTAAAATACGTACCACTGAAGTTGCACGCTTCACACTTAAATCCCAGTTGTCATATAATACCCCACTGTTGTATGGATCGGTATCCGTATGTCCTTCCACCATAAATTCGAAATCCGGTTTGTTGTTGACTACCTGTGCAACCTTTCCTAAAATTTCTTTCGCTCTATTGGTAACATTGAAACTACCGCTTCTAAATAAAAGCTTGTCGGAGATGGAAACAAAAACTACTCCTTTTTCCACACTGATTTCAATATCCTCGTCATCCAAGTTTCCAAGAACACCTTTTAAACTTTGTACCAAAGCCAAGTTTACAGAATCCCTTCTGGTAATGGCATCGTTAAGTTTTCTTATGGTCAGATCCTTTTCCTTTAAACTTTCCAAGGATTTCTCCAGGTTATCGGCACCTTTACTGGTCAGGGTGGTAAGGTTGCCCATATTGTTTATCAAGTCTTGATTGTTGGCCTTAAGGAAGGCGTTCTGATCTTCCAAAGTCTTCATTTTGGAAGTTGCGGCAGCCTTATCCTCCAAGCATGCGTTTAATTTAACTGTCGCGGAATTTAACAAATCCTGTGCTTCTTTCGCTTTGGCTTCCATATCCGCATATTTTTTCTGCGATACACAGGAAGACAATAAAAGGGTAATACCTAAACAGCCTAAAATGATTTTTCTCATAGTTATGATAATAGAATTAATAATTTACAATTTAATAGGTTCTTTCCAATGTTGGCAAAATTATATAAAACGCAATATTTTGCGAGACCAATTTAGTTAATCTTTTACTAAATTGTTAAAAATCTTTATATGATTTATATAATATGCCCAAACAATAGATTTTAAAGCGTAATAATTAGCTGTAAAATAGGTCTTTTCCCGCTTTTTGTATATGGTACGAAAATTGTTGTAAAAGCTAAAATGGGCTTGTATTATTGCCCAGGAATGCCCAAACCTACCTTGAAAAATAAAATTCAGCCCTGCCAGCCCATCCAAAAACAGTCTCAACAGCACTGTTGGGAATATTTTTTGGGCAGGAAGGTTTTTAACAAGGGAATAGAGGGAATTTCTGAAATTAAGAAAGGTTTTTTTGGGATTCATACTGTTTAAGGTGGATCCCCCCAGATGGTATACCTCGGATGCTCCTACATAAAAAACTTTGTGCCCCTTATTTTTTGCCCTCCAGCATAAGTCTATTTCTTCCTGATGTGCAAAATAATCCTCGTCAAATCCGTTGAGTTCCAAGAATACCTCCTTCTTAATGAACATACAGGCCCCTGTAGCCCAGAAAATTTCCTTAACATCATTGTACTGGCCCTGATCGGCTTCCAATTCATTAAAAATTCGACCCCTGCAAAAAGGATAACCAAATTTGTCGATAAACCCACCTGCGGCACCGGCATATTCAAAATGGGTCTTATTTTTATAATCCAATATTTTGGGCTGTACAATCGATGCTGAGGGATTGCCCATAAATTCCTTTATTATCGGGTCCAGCCAACCTTTGCTTACTTCCACATCAGAGTTTAAAAGGCAATATATATCGGCGTCTATGTGGGGTAGGGCATCATTATACCCTTTGGCATAACCGCCATTGCAAGAATTATGGAGGATCCCTATCTCCGGGTATCTTTTTTTTAGAAAGTCAACAGAACCGTCCGTAGAGGCGTTATCGGCAACATAAATATCGGCCTGACCGGAAAATTCGGATACCGAGGGAAGAAATTTTTCCAAAAGTGCCTCTCCGTTCCAGTTAAGTATGACCACTGCAATTTTCAACATTTTCTATTGTACCCAAACTACAGGTATTTATTATCTGTTAAAGGTTAAAACTTAGTAATTTCATTGTTCCCGATGATTTTCGGGATTGGATTCCAAAAACTTTAAAGTCCACAGTTGGCAAAAGGCGGTTGACAGTGAAATCCATTTTTTTGCCAACTGTAAACTGCTACTGCCTACTTATCTTCCAGTCCTGCCATGAAATTCCAATAGGCCGGCAATGTAAGGAAATATTTCATCTGTTCAAATTTATTGCCTGCCTGTTCAACAGACAGGTTTTTTTATAGGTTAAACCTGCCTTTGCCGGCCGGATGTAATTTGCCATTGAACATATCGTCCCGATAATTATCGGGAGGGATCAAGATTTGTTATGGCCCATTTCATAAAAGGATATGGATATTTTAATGGGAAATATCCATATCCCTTCCTAAATTATAAGGATAACCCAATTATTTTTCGTTCCTTAACCCGGTCCATAATCAGGGACATCCGTAAGAAAATTATACTCTTCCCTCTCGAAATCCATGCTGCAAAAATAATGGTCCAAGCCGTTGGTGACCATTAAATATTTGGCTTTGAGCAAAAGGTTGTAACGGGCAATCTGATCAAAAACAACCTGGTCTATTTTGGTATCGGGCGATTTACATTCTACCAAAATCTCAATACTCCCGTTTGGGTTGAAGACGACCACATCGTATCTTTTTTTTAAATTGTTGATCAGCAGTTGCTTTTCAACGTTGATATGCGTTCTGGGGTAATTTTTGTCCGAAATTAGATAGTGCACTACGTGCTGTCTTACCCATTCCTCTGGTTGCAAAATCACAAATTTTTTGCGTATGGTATCAAAAATATAGATTTTATTTTCCCTACTTTTGAATCGAAAGGGATAGGAAGGATAGTTTAATGGCTGCATCTTGCAAAGTTGATGATTTATTTTAAATGGACGAGGTAAAACAAATTGTAAGCAATATAAAAAAAGGAAATATAGCTCCAATATATTTTCTAACAGGTGAAGAACCGTACTATATTGATAAGATAGCGGAGTATATTGAAAAAAGTGTCCTGACGGAGGAGGAACGTGGGTTTAATCAGGTGATTCTCTACGGCAAGGAGATCACTGTGGAGGACATTGTGGGCAATGCCAAGAGATATCCCATGATGGCAGAACGGCAAGTGGTCATTGTAAAGGAGGCACAACATTTATCCCGTACCATAGAAAACCTTGTTCCCTATGCCGATCGGCCCCAACCATCCACCGTACTTGTATTATGTTATAAATACAATAAGTTGGACAAGCGCAAGAAGCTATATAAATCCATTAGTAAAACGGGAGTAATATTTGAAGGTAAAAAGCTATATGAAAACCAGGTAGGGGATTGGATCAAAAAATCCCTGCATTCCCGGGGCTATGGTATCACTTTTAAGGCGGCCGATCTTTTGGTAGAGTTCCTCGGTACCGATCTGGGCAAGATAGATAAGGAATTGGAGAAGTTGTGTTTGGTAGTCCCAAAAGGAATTGAAATTAATCCGGAAACCATTGAATCCAATATTGGGATCAGCAAGGATTACAACAATTTTGAGCTTAAAAAAGCCATAGGGGAGAGGGATGTTGAAAAAGCGACAAGAATTATCAATTATTTCGCCCAGAACCCAAAGGACAATCCGTTCGTTTTGACGGTAACCCTTTTGTACTCCTTTTTTATACAGCTGCTTTCGTATCACGGTTTAAAGGACCACTCTCCCAAGAGTGTTTCCACCGCTCTGGGCATAAGGCCATTTTTTGTAACTGAAATCCAGACGGCGGCAAGAAATTACCCCATGAGACGGGTCAGTGAAATTATTTCGGGTTTAAGGGAATTGGATGTTAAGGGAAAAGGTGTTGGATCCAACATTTCCCAGACAGACCTGTTAAAGGAATTGTTGATCAAAATATTTTAGACCTCTTGGGCGAAGGGACCAAAACCGGATAATATTGCTAATTTGTATTTACGGAAACCTTGGGCAGGAATTCCTTGGATTATTGATATACCAAAGGTTAACGCTACTTTTTATAGTAAGATCTACTTTTTGTCCAAACTATATTTCCCAGGACCCAACATAAGCACGGAGACAAAGGCTATCAAAAATAAAACCGCCTTTTCCTTTACATTGAAAGGATCGGCACCATGAACGATCAATACAGCTACCAACATGGTAATAATAGTGGGTACGGTTGCCCAACGCGTTTTAAAACCAATAATAACTAGAATAGGACAAATAAATTCCCCTATAACGGCTAGAAATAGGGAAGGGGCGGCACCAATACCAATGGGATCCCCAAATTCGAAATTACCGCTGATAAGATTTTGAAATTTGGGCAGTCCGTGGGTCAGCATTAATATGGAGGAAGAAATTCGTAGAAATAATAGGCCTAGGTCTTTCATTTGGGGGAATGGATTTAAAAAATAATAGATTTAAAGTCGCTAAAAATAAACATTAGTTTTTAAAAACAAAAGGAATTGTGACCGTCAATTTTTTAAAATCCTTGGACAGGGCCTCAAGGCTATCCCAATTTGGGAAAATCCGTAGGATTTGATTCGTGCATAATGGCATATACCTTTTCAAATATATCCTCGACGTTGGGTTTGGAGAAGTAATCCCCGTCCGTGGCATAGGCCGGTCTATGTGCCTTAGCGGTAAGGGTCTGGGGTGCACTGTCCAAAAAGGTATATGCTCCCTGTTTTTCAATGATCTCATGTATTAAATAGGAAGAGCAGCCTCCGGGCACATCTTCGTCTATGACCAATAGCCTATTGGTTTTCTTGATGCTCTTAAGCAGGTCCTGGCGTATATCGAACGGCAATAGGCTCTGGGCGTCCACAACTTCGGCATCGATTCCTACCTCTTTGAGTTCTTCAGCGGCCTGCAACACTATTCTTAAGGTGGAACCATAGGATAGTAAGGTAATATCAGACCCTGCCCTGACCACTTCAACAATTCCGATCGGGGTACAGATATCCCCAAGGTTATTTGGTTTGGGTTCCTTTAGGCGGTATCCGTTTAAACTCTCTATCAACAGGGCCGGCTCGTTTCCTTTCATAAGAGTGTTATAAAAACCGGCTGCTTTTGTCATATTCCTAGGCACTAAAATATACATTCCCCGCAATACATGGATCAATCCGCCCATTTGCGAGCCTGAATGCCATATTCCTTCCAAACGATGGCCACGGGTCCTTACTATCAGTGGTGCCCTTTGCTTCCCTGCTGTCCTGTAGAGTAGGCAGGCCAAATCATCGGTCAATGTAAAAAGCGCATAAAATATATAATCCAGATATTGAATTTCCGCTATTGGGCGCAATCCTCTGAGCGCCATCCCTATTCCTTGTCCAATGATACTGGCTTCCCTGATCCCTACATCGGCAACCCTAAGTTCCCCATACTTTTTTTGCAAACCTTCCAAACCTTGGTTTACATCTCCTATAGCGCCACTGTCCTCCCCAAAAATCAGTGCCTGGGAATATCTTTCAAAAAGGGAATCAAAATTGTCCCTGAGTATTATTCTTCCGTCTACTTTCTCGGGATCGGCATTATAGGTAGGGAGTACTTCGGGAACATTCAACGCATTGTTGCTTTGTTCGTTGTACAGGTAGGAACTGAATTTGGTCTGGGATTCCTCTAAAAAATTTTTGGTCCAAGCGGCCAAAAGATCTTTTTCCCTGCTGTTTTCACCCAATAGATAGCGCATGGCCTTTCTGGCTTTGGAAGCCATATCCTTTTTTATAGGTTCTTCAATGGCAATAAGATCATTTTTTAATTTGGTGATAAAAATTTTGTTGGTACTGGAGTTGGCTGCATTTTCCAATAGGTTCACCAATACTTTTTTCTGTTCCTTATGGGGTGTTAAAAATTCTTCCCAAGCCTCTTTGCAAGCGCTTCTGACCTGTTTTTTAATATTTTTTTCAAGGGTTTTCAATTCCTCTTCCGTAGAAATCCCATTTTCCAATATCCACTCCCTATATCGCTTGTTGCAATCGTTTTCTTTTTCCCATTGCAAACGTTCCTCGCTCTTATAACGCTCATGGGAACCGGAGGTGGAATGTCCCTGCGGTTGTGTTAGCTCGGTTACATGGATAATTACGGGAACGTGTTCGTCCCTGGCAATATCCGAGGCATTCTCATAGGCGTGGATCAAGGCGGTATAGTCCCAGCCCTTAACTTTTAATATCTCATAGCCGGCATTGTCCTTGTCCCGTTGGAAACCTATTAAAATTTTTGATATATCCTCCTTGGTGGTCTGGTGTTTTGCATGAACGGAAATGCCGTAGTCATCATCCCATATGCTGATCACCATGGGTACTTGTAATACCCCGGCCGCATTAATGGTTTCAAAAAAAACACCTTCACTGGTGCTGGCATTGCCAATGGTTCCCCAGGCCACTTCATTGCCATTGTCCGAGAATTTGGAGCTGTTTTTAACTTTTAGGTTTCTATATATTTTGGAGGCTTGGGCCAAACCCAATAACCTTGGCATCTGCCCTGCCGTACAAGAAATATCGGCGCTACTATTTTTTTGTTTGGTGAGGTCTCTCCAGCTACCGTCATCATTTAAGCTATAGGAAGTAAAGTGACCTCCCATTTGCCTTCCGGCACTCATGGTTTCTTTGGTTATATCGGTCGTGGCATATAGTCCATGGAAAAACTCCTTGGGGGAAAGCATCCCCAAGGCCATCATAAAGGTCTGGTCCCTGTAATAGCCACTTCTAAAATCCCCATCCCTGAAAGATCTGGCCATGGCCAATTGCGGTAGTTCCTTGCCATCCCCGAAAATTCCAAACTTGGCCTTTCCGGTCAGGACTTCCCTTCTGCCCAATAGGCTACATTCCCTGCTCGTAACCGCAATTTCATAATCTTTCAATATCTGTAATTGAAAATCGTCAAATGAAATATCGTTGCTTGCTTCGGAATCTATATTCATTGCGCTGTTGATGGTTTCTCGCAAAAATATCAAATCAATATGGTTTTTGCAACCTATACAAGAGGATATAAATTAATAATTCTTTAAAAAAAATCGAAGTGTATTTTTAATTACTAAGAATATCGTAAAAATTAATTCGATATTTAAGAATATATTAAATAATTAAAACCATTTCCTGGTAAATAATCCGGTTAAGGTCCTAGGACTAAAGGTTATGACAAATCTAATATTTTGATTGTAATGCGGCTGGGAAATCTCCCAACCCTTGTTCGAATATAATGGAAAATAAAGTTCAAAATAATCTGTCAACAAATTTAGACGGATTCCGGAATCGTATACAAAGCGTTCCTTGGTACCTTTGTTTTTAAGAAAACCTATATCACCATAAAGTTCTATCCAACGCCAAATATTTACACTGGTATTAATGGTGGCCATCCAATCGTTGGCGTAAGGGTTTTCCAATTTGGATTTAAAACCGCCCTCGGCCACTATAATTTGTTGACTATAAATACCCGAGCCTTCCGATCTGCCCAAATAATCGTAATCGAACAGGTAATCCGTGGGCCTATCCAGGGCAAAGCTGAAGAAATTGGTACTCCCCGCCGTTTCGTTCCTAAGAAACTTGCCCGCGAAAAAACGTACATTGAACTGCCTATTGTTCTCAAATAATTTTCGGTATTCCAATTCATATGCAAGCTTGGTAAATTTATCGGAATACTGTGCATCCACGGACCAGGATAGGTAATCGATTATATTATTGGTAGTGTTATAATATTTGGCATTGAACACATTATAATCAGGATCCGATTCCAGTCCCAAACTCTGTAGGGTTGGGTCTATGTCCCTAAATACGCTAACGGACCTAAATATCAAGGCTTCCCTTTTGTTAAGTAAAAGATTGTCGGGCCTCCAGCCAAAACTAATGGAAGGACTCAACGTACTATAGCGGGAATTTTCCTGAAAATGGGAAGTTGATCCCCTTAGGGAATAGTTGGTAACGTACAATCCGCTTTTACCGTGGTATTTACGGAAATTAAAACTTCCATAACCAACAAAAGTCTTTTCATTAGGGGCATAGGAAGGGGCCAGATCAAAGACGAACGGCCTTTCCAAAAGGGTTTTGTTATGCAATCGCATGCCCGGGGAAAGTCCGTCATATTTGTTGAATCCAAGGACAGGAACATAAAATACCTGGTTGTAATAGGGGTCCTCGGCATCCTTAAAAAATTGGAATTTAAGTTTTTTATTACTGGAGAAGAAGCCGTTCAGTGATTTCCAATTATCCCGTTGGTTAAATTCCGGGATGGTCTGATCATAATTTAAAACCAATCGGTCTTCCCCTTTTTTTGGAATTGTTAAGGCCTGTTCATCGGTAATATCGGTAAACCAATAATTGGATACTACGGTATCATTTTTTATCCCAAAAAGTGAAATAGGTACATTGGTGCCTTGTTTATTTTTTAGGATGACCACCAACGAATCTTCCGTTTTTTGTACTTTTTTTATTTTGAAGTCGATTTTTTGGGTAGTGGAGACATATTCATCAAAAAACCAATTGATATCCTTATCCGAATTTTCTACGACTATAAATTTAAAATCGGCCGCCGTGGATGGTTTTAATCTGTAATTGATATAAAATTCCTTTACACTGCGGTCTACGTGTTCCTTGCCCGTATAATCTGCCAAATAGGCCAATCCGAGTCCTGCCTTGTACCTGTTGGCTATTTTTTGATTGAACTTGATAAGCGAATCGTTGGGCGTGGTAAGCGACTGGTCAATATTTTTTCTGGCCGAGAGCATGTGAAGCAACGGATATTGCTCGTTAAAATTCATTTTGGCCAAATGAAAACTTCTGACGCCCCATATACGGGACAATTTGCCCAACAGTTTTTGATCTGGATAGTATTCCTGCACAAAACCGATCATGAGATAGTTCAGAATGGCATCACTCACCCATTTTTCCTTTCTTGGATCCAGGAACATGGTTTCCTTTATAAAACTATTGAGGGCCGTTTTTAAAAATTTCATTTCAAACTGAAACTGTGGTTCATAAGGCCTAATAAATCTTGGAAGTTGGTTAATTCCATATAAGGGATCCTTGTTATAGTCCAATTCGGAGACCAATAAATGCTGATGTGGAAAATCGCCCAAATTCTCATAAATATATCTGGATACCCTATTGATGGATATTCCTGAAGATATTTCATCGTACTTCGAAGACTGCAGGTCGGTCAAAATGGTTATGTCCGGAGTTACGTGCTTTACAAATTGCATGGATGGCCTAATGATTATTTCTCCATTCTTTTGATCCGTCCCTTGAAAAAATATATGTTGAATATTGCCTTCCCGTTTTTTATCCACTTCATGAAAATTGGATACTGCAAATAAATTTTCGGGTACAATAAGTTCTATGGAGGTATTGGCCATATCCGTATAAAGGTCTTCCAAATTTTTGTTGGAATATAAGTGCCATTCCCCATTATAAACGGCAGGGGTAAGGTACCAGTCCTTTAAATAATACCCCCCCTTATTATCATATCCGTAGGTGGTGAATTTATCCGATGGCAATTTTACCTTATAGGTTGCAAATATTTTGGTCGTTCCCTCTGGGGGCAGGGGATGGTTTAGGGTAATTTTAATAATGTCGTTTCCAGGGCCATACTCCCAGTCCAATCCCTGATAATTATGGTCAACGGTACTTGTAATTTTTGTATATCCCCTTTCGTCATCCTTGGCGAGATGCAATCCTTTTTTAAATTCTTCCGAAAATCTTTTGGCCAAAGCGGTGTTCTTGTTGGCATAGGCATTGGCCCAATTATTAAAGTAAATAAATAACAGGGTATCCTTGGAACTATTCTTGTAAATAATTTCCTGCTGTATGTTGAAGGTCTTGCTTTCTACATCCAGAGTGGCCGTGAGTTTATTGGAATGTTGGGCTATGGAAAAACCATTGATGGATAAAATTATCAACAATGAAATGGATTTTAGCATGTAGTCCAACTTCTTCAAATATTTTATAATGTGATTAGAAATTGGGGCTCAATATATTTCCTTTGTAAAAGGAATCTATGATTTCCACCACTTCTTTCTCCGTGTCCACTATCTGTATTAAATCCAGATCCTTAGGGCTGATATTTCCCATTTTTAGCATAACATTTTTGACCCAATCCATTAGACCGTTCCAAAATTCCGAGCCTACCAAAATTATAGGGAATTTTTCTATTTTGTTGGTCTGGATAAGTGTAATGGCTTCAAAAAGTTCGTCCAGGGTACCAAAACCGCCCGGCATGACCACAAAGCCCTGGGAGTATTTAACGAACATCACCTTACGTACAAAGAAATAATCAAAATCCAGACTTTTGTCCCCGTCAATATAGGGATTGTCGTGCTGCTCAAAAGGTAGATCAATGTTCAGGCCAACAGAAGTGCCCCCTGCCAAATGCGCTCCCCTGTTCCCGGCCTCCATTATTCCTGGGCCACCGCCCGTAATGATTCCGTAACCGGCTTCTGCAATACTCTGGGCCACACGGACCGCCAATTCATAATAGGGATCCCCAGGTTTTGTACGTGCGGATCCAAAGATAGAAACACATGGGCCGATGGCACTCATTTTTTCAAATCCATTTACAAACTCGCCCATAATTTTAAACAGGGCCCAGGAATCGTTTGTCTTTATCTCGTTCCATCCTTTGTGATGCTGTTCTTTTCTCATGCTGTATTATTTCCATAGCCCATCCAGACTATCTTTTTCATTAACTTATAATGCTGTTTTGAAGAAAATAGTATCTTTAACAGACAGTTAATTTCATACTTCCAACTCTTTTTTTAAAAATTTTGAAGTGTAACTCTTTTTATCAAGGGCTACTTCTTCCGGAGTACCTTCCGCAACTACCATACCACCATTGCGACCTCCTTCGTAACCAATATCGATGATATGGTCCACCATTTTTATGACGTCCATATTATGTTCAATGACAAGTACGGTATTTCCTTTGTTTACAAGCTTGTTAAGCACCTGCATCAATACCCTGATATCTTCAAAATGTAGTCCGGTGGTTGGCTCGTCCAAAATATAAAAGGTGTTCCCGGTATCCCTTTTGGATAGTTCAGTAGCCAACTTGATACGTTGCGCTTCCCCTCCGGATAAGGTGGTAGATTGCTGTCCCAAGGAAATGTATCCCAATCCTACATCCTGTATGGTTTTCAATTTTCGATAGATCTTGGGGATATTCCCAAAAAACTCCACAGCCTCGTTAATGGTCATTTCCAATACGTCGGCTATGGATTTGCCCTTATATCTTATCTCCAAGGTTTCCCTGTTAAAACGTTTTCCGTTACAGGTCTCACAATCCACATACACATCGGGAAGGAAGTTCATTTCAATAACCCTGAGACCTCCTCCCTGACAAGTCTCACAACGCCCCCCTGCCACATTAAAACTAAAACGTCCGGGCTTATATCCCCTGATCGAGGCTTCCTGTGTCATTGCAAAAAGCGATCTGATTTCGCTGAATACCCCGGTGTAGGTAGCGGGATTGGATCGGGGCGTTCTTCCAATAGGGGACTGGTTGATATCTATGACCTTGTCCAAATGCTCCAGGCCCTTGATTTCCTTGTAGGGCATGGGTACCTTTACCCCGTTAAAATAATGGGCATTTAAAATAGGGTACAGGGTTTCGTTGATCAAGGTAGATTTTCCACTGCCGGAAACCCCTGTAACCCCGATCATTTTTCCCAAAGGGAAACGTACCGAAACATTCTTAAGATTATTTCCTGTACAGCCGGATAATTCCAGGTTGTTCCCATTTCCTTCCCTACGCTTTTTGGGAACTACTATTTTTAATTTTCCGGAAATGTAATCGGCCGTTAGGGTATTGTGGTTTTTCAGCTCATCAGGTTTCCCTTCCGAGATTATTTCCCCGCCATGTTTGCCTGCTTTTGGGCCAATATCTATGACATGGTCTGCAAGTTCTATCATATCACGGTCATGTTCTACTACAATTACCGAATTACCAAGGTCCCTCAACGATTCCAATGACTTTATTAAACGCTCGTTATCCCTTTGGTGCAGACCAATACTGGGTTCGTCCAAAATATAAAGGACACCTACCAATTGCGACCCAATTTGGGTGGCCAACCTAATGCGCTGTGCCTCGCCCCCTGAGAGCGATTTACTACTTCTGTTCAAAGAGAGGTAATCCAGGCCAACGTCCAAGAGAAATTGGACCCTTGTTTTTATTTCCTTTATAATTTCTTCGGCAATTTTAAATTGATTGCCCTCCAATTTTTTTTCCAGACCATTAAAGAAATCGGCCAATTCCGCAATATCCAAATTGGATAGATCGGCAATATTGTTGTTGTCTATTTTAAAATTCAGGGATTCTTTTTTTAACCTCGTGCCATCACAGCTTGGACATTTAATTTTGTCCATATATTCCTTGGCCCAACGTTTAATGGTAGTGGAGTTGGCCTCGTTGAACTGATTTTTTATAAAATTGGAGATGCCTTCGTAATCTATTTTGTAAACGCGTTTTACCCCCAATGTTTTTGAATCTACCTCAAAACTTTCCTTACCGCCATAGAGCAGTACTTGAACGGCCTCCTCGGGTATTTTTGAAATTGGGGCGGTAAGTTCAAAATTATATCGCTGTGCAATGGTCTCTATCTGTTTAAAGGCCCAGGAATTTTTATATTCGCCCAGGGGAGCTATACCACCACCTTTTATAGATAGGCTTTTGTTAGGGAAAATTTTGTTTTCATTAACCTCATAAATATGGCCAAGGCCATTGCAATCGGGGCACATGCCCTTTGGCGAATTAAAGGAAAAGGTATTGGGTTCGGGCGAAGGGTATGAAATTCCAGTGGTGGGACACATCAGGTCCCTACTGAAATATCGTGGCACTTCGGTTCCTTCTTCCAAAATCATCAATACATTTTCACCACTATACATGGCCGTATTGATCGTTTCCGAAATGCGTTTGTCCAGTTCGGCACTCTCCTCGATCTTGAGCCGGTCAATAACAATTTCGATATCATGGGTCTTATAGCGGTCCACTTTCATGCCTTTTACTATGTCCCTGATTTCACCATCTACCCTTACCTTAACGAAACCTTGCTTGGCAATCTGTTCGAACAGTTCCCTATAATGGCCTTTTCTGGATTTTATGATAGGGGCCAGGATATTTATTTTCTTGCCCTTATAGGAAGATATGATCAATTCCATTATCTGTGCATCATCATAGCTGACCATCTTTTCCCCTGTATGGTAACTATAGGCATCGCCGGCCCTGGCAAATAAAAGTCTCAGGAAGTCATAGATCTCGGTAATGGTACCTACGGTAGACCTTGGGGATTTTGAAGTCGTCTTCTGCTCTATGGCAATTACCGGTGAAAGTCCATCTATCTTGTCCACATCCGGCCGCTCCAGACCGCCCAGAAACTGTCGGGCATAGGCCGAAAAAGTCTCGATATAGCGCCTTTGGCCTTCGGCATAAATGGTATCAAAGGCCAGGGATGATTTGCCACTTCCCGATAGTCCGGTAATGACCACCAGCTTTTCACGGGGTATGGTGACATCTATATTCTTAAGGTTGTGCACTCTAGCGCCTTTAACCTCAATATTCTCTTCGTAATTGATCATTTTCATAGCAAGATGCGAAGTTACGACTTTGACTTCTAAAAATGAAGTAGGTAGTATTTAGTTTTTTGTAGATTAAATACATAACTATAAATTAGCGTTCTTAATTTAAAATATTTTCAAATGCAGCTTTTAGGAATAGGTTCCCGAATTGATCACAGCGAATACGGAAAAGGGGTCGTTACCAATGTTACGTCCAAACATTATTGGGTTACTTTCATGGACAATGGTTTGGAAACCATAGATTTGGACTCTGATTTTGAAGTTATAGAAGCTGTGGAGGACGAGGTGGATACCATAAGTTTTTCTGAAGTGGAGCAATCGTTGATCTCTATATTGAAACGCTGGAGCGATGCCAGTTCCATTACGCCGATTGCCGACAAATGGAAGGGAGGGAGCTTGGTTTTAAAACCTGGGGATGCCAATCTATCCGAGAAAGAAATCCCGATGGATACCTTTTTTCACAAAATAGTCATGATCAGGGACCGGATTAGGGTTATGGAACAGAAAATAAACAGCAGTAATAATTTGGATGATCAGGAAAAAGTGGACCTGCAACAATATATAACCCGGATGTATGGAAGCTTGACCACATTTAATGTGCTATTTAAAAATCAGAGCGATAATTTTGTGGGGGAGAAAGCCAAGTAATCCAACAGGAGAGGGCAGTTACAGTATTCAGTAGGCAATAGCAGTAGGCAGGTTAAAAGTTAAAAGTTTGAGGTTTCTATTGATTTCTTAAGCTAACGAGTCTAATTATGTATAGGAAAATTAGACTAAATTTAACCGTTAATCAGAATTAGAAAATGGAAATAATTGGAATGTTAATGTCAATTTTAGCTCTAGTATTTTCTATCTACACTCATTGGCAATTGAACCATCAAAATGGTCAGATAAAAATGACAAGACCAAATTTGATATGTTTCATCGGAGAAAACGGAAAAGATGAGCCTAAAATTGTTATTCGTGGATTGCTCTACTGTACATCGTCAAAGGGAAGCCATATTCAAAATTTATATCTTAAAATGTCAAAAGGAAATTCAGTTGTATTCTTCCCAATATAGGCTTATGGCGAAGGAAGCTTAGTCCGTGGCAGTGGTCTATATGTTGACAAATCAGGAATCTCAACTTATCACCATTTCTTGATAAAAAAGGACAGCATTGCTTTCAAATTTCAAACTGGGAATTATAAGATTCAAATATTTTCTGATACTGTTGAAAGGAAAAAAGACCAATTATCGATGGAAATTGAAATATCTCTAAATGACGCTCAAACTAAAAAGCTAAATAGTACTCGTGAAATTTGGTTCGATTGGAATGAACAGAAGAACAAATATTCGGAAAAGCCAAAATGAGTATACAACTAGTCGAGTAGGTAAAGGAGAGTCTCACCCCTAAACCTCTCTCAGAACCGTACGTGGCTTTATATTCCTCTTTCTTTTATAGCAATTATTACCTCTGGTACTCGGTCAATTTTTTGAGCTATTTCAGGCAAGTCTTTGTTTATCCAACTCATTACTGTCAATATTCTTGTATGTGTTTCCTCTAGTCTTTCTAAATTCCAAGATATTGGCTCGTGATGAAAAACTCTATTTCTAAAATCTCTTATTTTATTAATTGGGGCTGATACATTATTTCTTTGTCTTCTTTGTTTTTCCAAATAGGGAAAAGCCTTTCTCAAAGGTTTCCATAAAATTAGCTCATATTCTGCGTTAAATAATCTAACCCAAAATCCTAGAGTGAGTTCTGCAATTACCTTATTTGCAGTTATTGTTTCATTTCGATTTGCTATATGTCTTTTTGCAGTATTTATACTTGATTTTAAATTCCTTAAACCGGGAACAGATTCTACCCGCAAATACCAATCATTTGTTCCAAAATATTCCGTTAATTCCCTATTTAAGCTATTTCTTAAGGCAACTTCAAACATTGACAGTACAGAATAAAAAGATTCGGATAATTCAATATTGGATTTATAGTGGGTTATTGCTTTCCGTTCATCATTTGGATAACGATTAAAATAATTTTCCATCCTCTGTGTTGAGAAAACTTTTTCGTAAAAGTGTTTATCCATTATTTTTTTATTATCTTTGTACTATACTGTCCCGGTAGTTCCTCTCCTAGATATTAGATGCTAGTGATGAATCCGGGTTTTTTTATGCTCTCAAGTTACGCTTTTTCTCGTTGACGCGAGTGTTACATTCGTGACTACAAAACTTTCAAAGAAATTTAATTATCGGCTTTACAAAGTCTCCCGATTTAGAACTTCCTATAATCCTTTCACGTAAACTACCTCGGGTCAATCCCGATAGCTATCGGTACGGCAAAATACCTTTACGGCTCTGCCTCGAGGATAGTCGGTTTCAAAAAAAATTTAATGTTTTTTGTCCCTTTGAGTCGAGAAGTCATTTCACGGTTAACGTAACATTGATTGGAAATGCTTAAGAACGAGCCAATAATTAGGAAAAGCAGATTCCTTTTCAACACCTTGGTTATACAGCCTCCTTTTCATTTACCATTGCCATCCGGTGTTGCCCGGAATATGGCGTATGTGGGTGCAACTTATTGTTTATCAATTGTTTTATATTGGTATGGGCAAGGTTGCCCGTACTATCATAAGCCGATAATTCCAAGGAAATAATTTCGACGGTATAACGGTTGTAATAAATGGCATACTTTCTTTTCCGGTCGTAGACCATAAACTCCCGACTATAAAATTTGGACCTAAAATATTTGGAAATAAGTGGTAATACATCGAATCCGGGGGAAACAGTGGAAAAGAATACCTGGTCTTGTGATATTTCAAAATTGGCAATGGCCTCTATTCTATGTTTTTCCCGAGCCACCATTCTGGAGTGTTGCTGAATTTTTAAAACGATTTCCGATATTCCTTCAATAGGATTTTCATCGGGATTGGCATACATGGAACGGATGTACTGGTATAGAAGAAGTTCAATGCCTTTGCTCCCACTTAAAAAGGCAAAATAAATGGACTTAATGGCCGCATTGTTTTTGTTCTGTATACTGTTCCAAACCCGCCTGGCCTTACCCATCTGTGTAAATACAGTTATCGCCTCCGAAAACAGTCCCTTTTGAAGCTCCTTATTTTTTTGGATATCCGCTACTGGGATCCGCTCTTCAAAAGTTTTGAAAACCGTAGTTAAAAAACCATTGAAACTGCCGTCGTAAATTAAAATCTTGGGATTTTCCATAATCATTCAAATAAACTGAGTTGTACACTTGATTCCTTTTTTAAACGCTTTCTTTTTGTTTTTGACAAATGAACTTTGGTCGGGCCATTCCCTTTCTTTGGATCAACCGAGACAAAGTGATTGTCCTCCATCCCGGAAAACGCCAGACTACTTAATTTTTGATGCAGATCTTCCAAAGTCATTTCTTTAGTGTTTGTAATTATTCCAAATATATGGATTAATTCCTAATTATGGAAATATTCCACTATTATTTTTGGATATATTCCAAAAACCGTATATTTGGAACAAATGGATACGGCCATTTTACTAAATTGGGCCATACTAATACTGACTATATGAAATTAAAACCTGTGCTATGAACGAGGATATGGAAATTGTGACCAAGCGTTTTACCGATTTACGACGGGATTTGGGATATACCCAATCCGAATTTGCCCACTTGATCGGTATTTCAAATACCACGGCGGACATTGAAAGGGGGCGCACCAAATTGTCGGGAAAGGTAGTGGCCGAATTGCTGAAACAATTTAAAATAAACCCACTTTGGTTATTTGGAGAAAGTTCACAAAAATATCTATCGGTCACCAATATCAGCGTTATTCCCAAAGTGGTTACGGTAAATTCATCCGAAAACGGGAATATGGTATTGGTGAACGCAAAAGCCGCGGCAGGATATCCCCAGAACATTCAGGACACCAGTTGGTACAAACAGCTGCCCGCCTTTGATATTCCCTTGCCAGAGTTCAGAAATGCCACATATAGGGGGTTCCAAATTGAAGGGGACAGTATGTTGCCCAATCTAAAGCCGGGGGAATGGGTATTGGCCAGGGCCATGGAAGGCCTAAAGGATATTAGTCCCAATAAAATTTACGTTGTGGTACTACAGGACGCCGTTTTGGTAAAGAAAATTGAAAAATCCCCCGATCCGGCCATAATTTCCTTAATATCAATAAATGAAAACTATCCTCCATACAGCGTTAAAACAGAGGATTTACAGGAACTTTGGCAAGTTGGCAGTAAAATAACCTTTGGTGTGGACGCCACCTCGGAGAAAGGATTGCTAAGGCAACTGCAGGAATCCATGGATGAACTTAAAAATCAATTGAAGAAGGCCAATAATTGATAAAGCCCTGTTGATGGGTAAAATCGCTACAGTGGCTATGCCAATTTTAGGGAAGCTGTTTTCTATCCCATGCTATAATGCGCAATTTCTTCGATGAAATACAAAACGATTTTCAATTTGTAGCTTTCACAACAAGATCTTGGTATTACACAACAAAATTCTAATTTTTGTATTATAAGCACCTATTTTTGAACTGATAATGAACCCCAAATCTTATCATTACATATAAAAAAAGGCTGTGCAATTAAATTGTATTGCCTTTTTTATTTTTAATGGACTCGTCTTGAGTTGTCAAATTCAAGCATCCCGATAGCTATCGGGATAAGATTTTATGCCTGGATGAAGGCTTTTTTAAGCCACATAGCAGGGCTACGGGGCGAAAAAAAGACGAAATACGGGTGTATAAGATAAATTTACAGCGAATATTGGGAACTTAAGACGAGTTCAATCTTACTAACAGCATAAAAATGTGTAGGATAAAATATTGATTAACTTGTCCATAAATCAAAATTATGTGGTTTATGCCGTTTTCGGACAAGGAACGGCAATCATAATTAAGAATATACGGGGTACAACAATAACCCTGCTTTGGCGTTTGTAGTAATGTGATCCAGTACCCAAGGGCTTAATTATTATTAAAAGGACCAAAAAATTATTAGAATATTTAGACAACAATAGAACAATGGTGAAGTCTTTTAATAAAATGTTTGTTTCATTAATGATTTTTTCATTGTGTTTAGGGTATTCGGCTGCCCAAGACCCATCCGTCAAACCCGACTATTTTCAGGAGTTCCAAAATAAGAAAGGGGCCCATGAAAGATTCGATTATTTTTTTAGTATTCCCAATCGCTACCTCGAAGATTCGGCCTATGACTGGCAGGCAGCGGTCAATGTGTATCACAACAACTCCCAAAAAATAAACGATTCCATAAGCATTACCAAATAT
The DNA here is from genome assembly GCA_965652575.1 of uncultured Arenibacter sp. GTDB lineage: Bacteria > Bacteroidota > Bacteroidia > Flavobacteriales > Flavobacteriaceae > Arenibacter. The sequence goes on from CBFGWQ010000022.1 coordinate 26,158, forward strand.
GAGCTTATGCAGTCCCAGCTTTATTATGATATTGGCGACTATAGCAAAAGTGTTGCCATAGCAAACCAACTGCACAAGAAAATTGAAAATTTGGACCTGCCATCCAAAAATATACTATTGGATCTGATAGACAATAATTATGCAAAATTGGGACTATACGATCGGCAATTTGAAATTAGAAATGAGAAAAAGAACCTAGGCCTTACGGACAAGGTTATTTTCTATGATATCTATTCCAACCTCGGACTCCATAGAAAGGCCATGGACGACTATATCAAGGACAAGTTGAAGACCATACGGGAGGATGATTATTATGGACAGGCAGAATATCAGAGCAATGTTGGAAACTATCTTCTTTTGGATATGTCCATTCCCACCGCATTGACCTATTATAAGAAGGCAAAAGGTTTTATAGATGTTTACCTGAACGATATTAGCAAGGAGAAAACAGAGCAGGAAATAAGCAAGGGCAATTTATTGAAAGCAAGTATTGAAGGAAATATTGGCAAATGCCATGCGCTGCTCAAGGAATACGATATTGCCATACCATATTTGGAAAATTCCATTAATTTGATCAATGAGAACAATAAGGGTAAATTCTCATCGGAAAAGGTGGAAAGTACCTTGGAACTGGCAGACTGCTATTTACAAAAAGAAGATTATGTAAAGGCCAAGGAATATCTCTTAAATGGGGTGGATCCTGTGAAAATAGAAAATATCCTTAGAAGCAATAGATTGCTGGCGGCATATTATGACCGCATCGGCGATTATAAAAATTCGGTCGACTATTTAAAAAGAAACGTACGCATCAGGGATTCTTTAAATAGAAATGAATCCTCCATGAAAAAGCAGCAGTTGGCCGCTGTGGCCGGACAAGAAATAGAGTACTCCAAAAAAATGATGGAGCAGCAAAAAAAGGATCTGGAGCAATCCCGAAGTGATTTACAGGCCAAGGAGGAAAGGATAAACATTGTTTTTATTTCTTTGATATTTACGTTATTGGGATTTGCGGGATTGGTCTTTGCCTATTTGAAAAGTATTAAGAACCAGCGACTCATTGCAGATCAGAAACGTATAATCGAGGCTTCACTGGTAGAAAAGGATTCACTTTTAAAGGAAATTCACCACAGGGTAAAAAATAACCTTCAGATGGTTTCCAGCCTGCTTAGCCTACAAACAAAAAATACCCGTAGCAAAGCGGCAATCGAAGCTTTGGAAGAAGGAAAGAGCAGGGTAAAGGCAATGGCACTGATCCATCAAAAATTATATCAGAACGATGATCTCTCCGTCATAGAAATGCAGGGATATATAGAAAGCCTTATCAACAGTGTACAATCGGTCTACAAGAAAGGGGGGCATAATATAAATATAACCATTGATGCCGAAGGCGTGGAGCTGGATATTGATAGGGCAATTCCCTTCGGACTTATCTTAAACGAATTGGTATCCAATTCATTTAAATACGCTTTTCCTGACGATGACGAAAATGGAAAAATTTATATCCATTTAAGAAAAAATGGAGGGCAGGGCTATTTTGAGTACACGGACAATGGAGTGGGATTACCCGATGATACGGATGACAGGGCCAATTCTTCTATGGGGATCCGATTGATGAATCGTTTGGTAAATCAGCTTCAGTCCACTTTAAATATAGATAAAACATCGGAAGGAGTTCGTTTTTGGTTCAATTTTAAATAAATTTGAACAAAAACAATTCTGCCCATGCAAATTACTTATCTAGGCCATTCCTCCCTACTAATTGTGACAGCGGGAAAAAGAGTATTGATAGATCCATTTATTTCGGGAAATGAAAAGGCCAATGGCAAAATAGACGTTAATGATTTAAATCCGGATTATATTCTGCTTACCCATGCCCATCAGGACCATACCTTGGATGTCGGGAAAATTGGAAAAAGGAACAATCCCACGGTGGTAAGCAATTTTGAAATTGCCACTTATTATGAAAACAGGGGCCTAAAGGCGCACCCTATGAATCACGGCGGAAGCTGGAAGTTTGATTTTGGCACCCTGAAATTTGTAAATGCAATTCATACCTCTTCCTTTCCTGACGGGACCTATGGAGGCCAACCGGGGGGATTTATTCTATCTTCCGAAGGGAAACATATTTATATTGCAGGGGATACCGCCCTGACCATGGATATGAAGCTTATCCCGATGTCGTTTCAATTGGATCTTGCCATATTGCCCATTGGGGATAATTTTACAATGGGGGTCAACGATGCCATCATAGCATCCGATTTTATTGAGTGCAACAAAATAATGGGCTACCATTATGATACTTTTGGTTATATAGAAATCGATCACACAGAAGCCGAGCAAAAATTTTCCAAAGCTGGAAAGGAATTATTGCTATTGGAAATAGGGGAGTCCATAATGGTGTAACCTGATCGTATTTAATGAAAGCGACCTATAAAAAATACATTTTGAAATTTAAACGTCCCAGCGGTACTTCCAGGGGTGTAATGACCCATAAGGAAACCTTCTTTATTATTTTGGAACATGATAAAAAGTATGGAATTGGGGAATGTGGTATTTTAAGGGGCTTAAGTGTGGATGATGTTCCGGATTATGAGGAAATGCTTAAATGGACCTGCGAGAACATTGGTTTGGGGAAAGACCGATTATGGGAGATTTTGATGTCCTATCCAAGCATTCAGTTTGGAGTGGAACAAGCCTTTTTATCCCTAAATTCCATAGCCCCCTTTTTACTTTATCCTTCAGAATTCACCCAAAACAAAAGTTCCATAGCCATTAATGGCCTAATATGGATGGGAGATGAACATTTTATGCACCAACAGATCCGGCAAAAGTTAAAGGAAGGTTTCAAATGTTTAAAATTAAAAATTGGGGCCATCGATTTTGGAAAGGAAATATCCCTTTTAAGATCCATTCGAAGTAAGTATAGTGAAAAGGAGATTGAACTAAGGGTCGATGCCAATGGGGCATTCCTTCCTTCCGAGGCCATGCATAAATTGGAACGCCTTTCCCTTTTTGGCCTACACTCCATAGAGCAGCCTATAAAGGCGGGCCAGGCCAATGAAATGAGGGAGTTGTGCTTTAATGCTCCCGTCCCCATAGCATTGGACGAGGAATTGATCGGGATTTCGGATGTAACGGAAAAGGAAATATTGCTACAAACTATAAGGCCACACTATATAATTCTAAAACCAAGTTTGGTAGGCGGGTTCAAGGGAAGTATGGAATGGATTAGGATTGCGGAAAAATTGAATATAAAATGGTGGGTCACCAGTGCCCTGGAAAGCAATATCGGGCTCAATGCCATAGCACAATGGACCTATACCCTGAACAACCCTTTACCACAGGGATTGGGTACCGGGGGATTGTATACCAATAATTTTGAATGTCCGTTAAGGGTAAAAAATGGAGAGATATCCTATGAACACAGCAGGAATTGGGAAAATAATTTAATAGAGCATATATGTATATAGAGCAGGGATATAAAGGAAATCATGAATCTTGGCGATACCTTGTAGGGATATTGATCATATTTATTGGCTGGCAACTTTTGGGATCCATCCCATTACTTGGGGTTCTAATAATTAAATCCCTTGGAGGGGAAGCCTTTCCCTCGGATGTTGCCGGCATGTCCAAATTGGTAGGCAGCAATCTATTTCTCTTCCTAATGCTCATTTCCTTTGTATTCGGACTTCTGGCCACCTTTCTTACCGTTAAATATGTACATAGGCAAAGTATAGTATCACTCACCACCAGCAGAAAGAAAATTGATTGGAAAAGGGTATTCTTTGCTTTTGGCCTATGGGGCTTTGTTACAATATTGATAACGGGTTTGGACATCTATCTAAGTCCGGAGGATTATGTCTTCAATTTTAAATTGTTGCCCTTTGCTATTTTGTGCCTTGTTTCGGTTTTATTGATTCCGCTCCAGACCAGTTTTGAAGAATATTTTATGCGGGGATATCTAATGCAGGGCATAGGGTTGATGTCGGGAAAAAGATGGGTTCCCTTGGTTATCACCTCTATGATCTTTGGATTGTTGCACCTTTTTAATCCCGAAGTTGAAAAATTGGGATATGGCATAATGGTCTATTATATCGGTACCGGATTTTTTCTGGGAATATTAACACTGATGGATGAAGGATTGGAGTTGGCCATTGGCTTTCATGCAGCCAATAATCTATTGACCGCCCTTTTGGTCACTGCGGATTGGACCGCCTTTCAGACCGAATCCCTCTACCGGGATATATCGGAACCGGAATTGGGCTGGGATGTGTTTGTCCCGGTTTTGGTAATTTATCCCATCCTTTTATATGTATTCTCCAAAAAATATGGATGGACAAATTGGAAGGAGCGCCTTATGGGCGATGTGCGGAATACTGAAACGGTAATAATTGCGGACGCAAATGATACCAAGCTGTAAGCAGATCCATCCTAAATTCAAATTCAACGGAATCCATTATAATTTTTGGGATTTACAGGAATTGGCCTATAGTCTGGTAAAAGAAGGAAGGGATTTTGAAAAGTCCATTGGAAATTTCCTTTTGGATTGGCTGGACGATTCTGATTCCCTTGAAGCCCGTACCTCCGGATCTACCGGTAGCCCCAAAATAATTGCCTTGAAAAAGGAACATATGGCCAATTCCGCTTTGGCTACCGGATCCTTCTTTAAAATGGGACCTGGAACAAAAGCCCTTCAATGTCTGTCCGCCGATTATATAGCGGGTAAAATGATGTTGGTCCGCGCTTTGGTACTTGGCTGGGAATTGGATATGGTAGAACCCATTTCCAATCCTCTGCAATGTATATCCAAACAGTACGACTTTGTTGCCATGGTACCCATGCAGGTGCAGGGCACCATATCAAATTTAAACCGAGTAAACACTTTAATAATCGGGGGAGCAGCTCTTTCCCCTGAACTGAAATCGGATCTGGATAAGGTGGATACCCGCCTTTTTGAGACCTATGGAATGACGGAGACCATAACCCATATTGCCGTAAAGGAGATTGGCAAGGGGCTTGAGGACGGAAATTTCAAGGCCCTTCCAAATGTTTCTCTTTCCAAGGACCACAGGGGTTGCCTAGTGATAGAAGCCCCAAAAGTTTCAGACGCCATTATAGTCACCAATGATTTGGTAAACCTTATATCATCCCAAGAGTTCCGGTGGTTGGGCAGGTATGACAACGTTATTAATTCCGGGGGGGTAAAACTGATTCCTGAACAATTGGAAACTAAGATGGCTGTCCTGATCAAATCCAGATTTTTTGTAGCAGGTATCCCTGATGCCATCCTGGGCCAAAAATTGGTATTGGTGATAGAAGGAAATATGTATAGGAACCAATTGTCCCAAAAAATCAAATCCCTTAGCTCCATTTCCAAGTTTGAAATTCCCAAAGAAATATTCAGCGTTCCCAAGTTTGAGGAGACCGGTAGTGGAAAGGTAAATAGAAACGAAACTTTAGCAAAATATAAAATATAGAGGCTCAAAGGCTTATCTTAAAATATTTACCTAAATTCAGGAATCGAATATGACTTTTAAATTCAAAAGTTTACCGAATGGCCCGATTTCTTATAAGTATTACATTTCTCTGTATTTTCTTTATTGGTTCCTCTCAGGAAACTAAGATAACCATCAACGGTAAGGTTACTTATATGGACCAACCTTTGCCCAATGCCAATGTGATTATCAAAGGTACTACTGTTGGAACAAGAACGGATACCAAAGGAAAATATAGTATCGAAGCGTATTCTGGAAATATATTGGTATTTAGCTATTTGGGAATGCAAACGATTGAAGTTCCTGTTGATGATATGAACAATGTTTTGGATATAAAACTATCGGAACATTTAGAAGAATTGAATGAAGTAGTCGTAAAAAAGAGAAGACGTAAAGGCCAAAAGGAGTTAATGGCAGATTATACCACCAATAGTAATTTAATTAAAACCTCTTGGGGAATTTTGGACAAGGACAGGACATCATATTCGATTCAGGTAATTGAGGGTAAGGATTTGATCCCGATAGGAATCGATTTTTTGGTATCCCTTCAGACATTGTTGCCCAATATGTTAATTGATAGGGAGGATACACCTTTAAATCCAAAAGTTTATTTCCAACAATATGGAAGAGAAAAAGTCCCCGCCATTTTCGATGTTGACGGTTTTGTTTATGAACAGGCCCCTACGTTTATTGGAGTTCATGAAATTGAACGCGTTGCGGTACTTCCTAGAAACGGAGCCTTCGCCAGATATGGCCCTAGCGGTGCTGGAGGAGTAATTATCATAAATACCAAGGAGCAGACTCGAATTGATGAACTAGGTATAAATAGAACCTACAGTAATTCTGGATTAAGGGATAGTATTTATGATCAGTTATCGATAAAACAGGCATATGTTCCAGAAGTTCCTAAATATATTGAAGAATATAATTTTGCCGATTCAGAAATAATGGCGGATCAACTATTCAAAAAGCAAAGAAAAAGATATGAAAATTCTCCCTTCTATTTTCTTGATATGTCCGAATATTATAGGACCCGCTGGGGAAACACTAATAAATCCTTACAACTTCTGGATTCGATGGGTCTCCAATTTAAGGACGATGCCGTAGCTTTAAAAGTATTGGCCTATAGGTATGAAAAACTTGAACTTAGGAACAAGGCTTTACAGCAATATTTAAGAGTGTTAAAAATTAAGTCGAGGGCTGCCCAATCACACAGGGATTTGGCCAACGCCTATAACGAAATAGGTAACTTCCAAAAGGCATTGCATATCTACACCCGATATGAACTTGCCGTAAAAGAATTGGATACAATTCCTTTTGATGCAGAAGGAACTGATCGACTTATAACCACGGAGAAGGATAATATTATTAGCTTGAATGATAAAAGGTTATTGTTGGAAACTGATGTATTGCAGAAAAGATTTGAATATCCTAAGACCAGAGTACTTTTTGAATGGAATAACAATACGGCCGAATTTGAATTACAATTTGTAGATCCTGAACAGTATTACAATAGTTGGGAATATACTTTTGATACCAAGGAAAGCCAATTGTCTGCCGAAATATTAAAAGGGTACTCAAGTAAAGAATTCTTTTTGGACGATGACCTAAAAGGGGAATGGGTGGTCAATATTTCTTACTTCGGAAACGGAACTCAAGATCCAACCTACCTGAAAGTATCTACATTTTTTGATTATGGCACTTCAGTCCAAAGGAAGGTAATTAAGGTTTTCAAATTAAACAAAATTAAAGAAGATACATACTTGTGCAAGATCAATACGGAATCAAAATTATTTATTGAATAAACCTGCTCTATGGCAATGCCACAAACCACCCATTGTTATAGTTGCACATTGCTACATCTGTACATTGATTAGTACATTAACCAATTGATACATTGGTACACTTCCACATTTCC
>CBFGWQ010000023.1:0-33239 GCA_965652575.1 uncultured Arenibacter sp.
CCAGGCACACCCCACAACCCCTACGCTAACTGTGGATTATGATGATGTGTAAATGACTGTAGGCTGTAGGCAAAATTAAAGATTTTAGTTTGCCCAATGGAAATCAAATAAAGTTTCCACAACCAATTCAAACTTTAAGATACGCTAAAAGTATGCTGCATTAGCCTTACAGCATGTTCGTAACCAATGGCATAGGCTTTTTCAATTCCCTTTTTGTCCAATATGCCAATATACTCCAAGGCTTTGGGTTCGAACAATAGGTCACACTTATTGACTTTGTTCCTATTAATGGCATAAATCATCAAAGAGGTAGTCCTATTCGCCAACTGCAAGGACGATCTTATTTTTTCTTTGGGAATTTCCTTAATTCCGGAGACATTGCTCCCAATGACAAAATCTGATGAAACGGCCACTTCATCATAGGGAAAATTGTTCATAATGCCTCCATCGGCATATAAGCGCCCATTGATGGCCACCGGACTAAAGACAGGCGGCAATGCCGCAGAAGCCAACAAAGGCTTGATCAATTCCCCCTCAAAAAATACTTTTTCATCCCCCTTTTGCAAGTCGGTAGCTACTACATAAAGCTTGCGTTGCAAGGATTCAAAGGAATTTTTCGGAAAATATCTCGCCAAAAGATCAAAATACCTTTCCGTATCCAAAAGGCCGGGCTTTAATATCGTCATAAAATGATAACGGAAAAGAGGCGTTTCCTTAAAGAATTGAAGCATTTCCGAAACAGAATTGCCGTTGGCATATAATGCCCCTACCAAAGCCCCTACACTGGTGCCCGAAACGGTCCGGGTATTAATTCCAAATTCGTTAAGGCCCTGGATCATTCCTATATGCGCCATACCCTTTACACCCCCTCCCGATAATACCAGTCCAACCGATTTTGATTTTATTTCCGATAAATCCATTTCAGCCCTAGTTTATTATAGCTGCCTTACAGCAAGAAAATAACCGCCAAACTTTAGCCCTAAATTACCTATATCCCCTCTAACTTTAAAAAATTCCATTAGAAATAAATACAGGTCTACCAACTAGTTGGTTGGTAGGCCAGCTCTGGCCAAGCCACATTTGACAGATTTCAACTGATAATCGACCCATTAGTGCCATAAATCGGATTTTTAATGTGATCCCCTCATGGTTTAAATGCATAAAACCGACCGTGCAGTACGTTCGGCTAGAAAGCTGCCATTATTTGCTTTTGCGGAAGTGAAAGGGAATACAAGCCCCTCCCAATCGATATCTTTTGTTGGCTTGGGAAAGAATGGGAACACATTTTATGAATGCAATAAAAACACCAAGAAAATGGCCGGCATAAAATAAATGGCTATGGTCCTGGCCCCGTCGTAATCCTTTGCCACGCGCTGACCAAGCAGCAACATCAATAAGGCCAGACAGGCAAGAATAGCACCGGCCAAGGCAATTGAACCATCTGCTTGAACAATAAGCATATAAAATCCTATGGCACATAGCACCCCTGCCACAGTTTCGGTTACCATGACCGTACCCAATAATAAGGGAACCATATTTTTAAAAGGCGTTTGTGAAAAATGACTTTTTAACCAAGATAAATTGCCCTTCCAGTCCAAGATCTTATCCATTGCACTTTGAAGAAAGGTAATGATCAAAAAAAGAAGTAGAAGTAATTCTGTAGGATAGGTCAATAGGTTGTCCATGGTCATGACTTTAAGATTTTACAATTCCTTTACGCGGCTTTTCTGTGCAGCAATCGGGTTAATTTTATGGATAGATCCATGAGGATCAGTTTGGAATTGCCATTTCTTTCAATGTGATAAATGGCATCCTCCAATTCCTGCACTATGGGCACAATATTGTTTTCATGGACAAATGGGGCAAACTTTTCCAATTGAAACCCCTCTACATGAATCCGCATGAAAGCCAATTCACGGGTGTTGTAATTGATCATAAGGGCCTGCCTCATTACGGACATGCAATAATTCAAAAACTTTTTTTGGGTCTCCCTCCCTGTCTTTGCCACCACTTCGCTCCAGGAAATAAGATCGTGGATCGCCGCCTTGTTGCCCTTGGCCTTAAAGGCACTTCTAACCCATTGCACAAACCACTTCTCAAATACCAAATCCTCGGAATCGTTGTTCATGAAATCGAGCGCCTTATTAAAATTGCCATTGGCCTCATGCGATATTCTATGGGCATCCTTCTCGGAAACTCCCCTCTCAATGAGGGCTTGTGAAATAGCATCTTCCGCCAGCCGTGGGAAATGCAATATTTGGCACCTGGATCGTATCGTCTGAATTATTTGCTCTTCATCCTCGGCAATTAAAATCAATACCGTTTTGTCCGGCGGTTCCTCAATCAATTTCAACAATTTGTTGGCAGTAGCGGTGTTCATTTTTTCGGCCATCCAAATAATCAGGGCCTTATAACCCCCTTCGTATGATTTCAGGGAAAGTTTCTTTACCACATCCTGGGCCTCGTCCACTCCGATCTGTCCCTGTTTATTTTCAATCCCGATCAGTTTATACCAATCAAAAAGATTTCCATAGGGCTGCTCTTTTATAAACCGGCGCCAATCCTCCAAATAATGATCACTAACGGCATGACTTTTTACTTTGTCCGAATTGGATACCGGAAATGCAAAGTGCACATCCGGATGTGCCAAGGCGTTAAATTTAGCATTGCAGGCATTATTACCGTTGTTATTTTCTCCCGCGCTGTTGCCACAAAGCAAGTATTGTACATAACATAAAGCCATTGGCAAGGTGCCACAGCCCTCTGGCCCGACAAATAATTGGGCATGGGGTATGCGACCGGCATCGGCACTGGATACCAGATGGTTCTTTATATGGGAAAGTCCTAAAATATCCTTGAACAACATGGCTCAAATATAGCAGTTTTTATCTGAAAATTAATTGCTTCGCAGTGTATGGGCATTTTAAGAACAAACGCCTATACTTTTCAAAATACAACTTCAGATATTGCCTGACTTGCAACCAATTGTAATTTTATAATCAACATTGAAACATAGGCCAAGCAAATAAATGGAACAGTCTCTTTAAACACTACCCATAAATCTTTACATTTGTCACTCTCTAAAAATAAATGGCAAATGAAAACCATCAACGATTATAATTTTAAAGGTAAAAAGGCATTGATAAGGGTAGATTTTAATGTTCCATTGGACGCGGACTTTAAAGTAACCGATGACAATAGGATAGAAGCGGCCAAACCCACTATAATAAAAATATTGGAAGATGGCGGAAGTGCCGTATTAATGAGCCATTTAGGAAGACCTGACGGAAAAGTAAATCCAGATCTATCCCTAAAGCACATCTGTAATAAAGTATCCGAAGTACTTGGTGTAACGGTAAAATTCTCCACCGAAAGCATTGGTCCCATAGCTGAAAAAGCGGTGGCCGAATTAAAAAGTGGGGAAGTTCTTTTGTTGGAAAACCTTAGATTTCATGCTGAAGAGGAAAAAGGGGATAAAAATTTCGCGGAAAAATTATCCAAATTAGGGGATATTTATGTAAACGATGCCTTTGGAACTGCCCATAGGGCCCATGCCTCAACTACGATAGTGGCACAATTTTTTCCTGACAAGAAATGTTTTGGATTCTTATTGGCAAAAGAAATTGAAGCCATAGAAAAGGTAATGAGAACCGGGGAAAAACCGGTGACCGCTATTTTGGGCGGGGCAAAGGTATCGTCCAAAATTACGATCATCGAAAACATACTCGATAAAGTGGACCATCTGATCATTGGTGGTGGAATGACCTACACCTTTGTTAAGGCCAATGGGGGGAAAGTTGGGGATTCTATCTGTGAGGACGATAAGATGGAATTGGCCCTGGAAATTCTGGAAAAAGCCAAGCAAAAAGGAGTGAAAGTTCATATCCCGGTAGACGTTTTGGCTGCGGACGACTTTAACAACAGTGCGAACACCAAGATTGTAAATTCCAACGAGATCCCTGATGGTTGGCAAGGTTTGGACGCAGGCCCTAAAACCTTGGAAATATTCAAGGACGTAATCTTAAAATCGAAAACCATTCTCTGGAATGGCCCTATAGGGGTTTTTGAAATGGAAAACTTTGCCAAGGGCACCATTGCCATTGGTAATTTCATTGATGAAGCAACCAAAAAAGGTACGTTCTCATTGGTGGGCGGCGGAGACTCTGTGGCCGCGGTAAAGCAATTTGGCTTTGAGGACAAGGTAAGTTATGTTTCTACCGGCGGGGGGGCCATGTTGGAAAGCTTGGAAGGCAAAACCCTTCCAGGAATAGCGGCAATATTGGCCTAAATACGCCGTTATTTAAAAAGGGTTGTCCGATTTTTGATCTGGTTTTTAAAAAAGAAATTTTTATTCTACCTCACCCAGAACTGCCTTTTCGGGCAGTTCTGACCTCTCCCAAGGAGAGGTGGATTGGTTGCCTAGAAGCAGAGTCCCGTCCGAATGGTACTGGCGGGCTTCAGGGAATTATTTAGATTAAATTTTAAAGTTTAGAAAAAAATCACGATTTTAGTCCGCCCCGCTTAAAAAAACAAACCTTATGAAAACTTCCAAAAATATCTTATTGGGTGTCTTGTGTATTGGTTTCTGGGTTACAGGCGTAGCACAGGAATTGGATTCGATCCCCACTGCAGGGCAGGACCATAAAGTCTTAAAATCAAAAGAAATTGTAGTGGATACTGCGGCCATGGATATGGAAGGTATTGAGCAGATGGAAACAATGGAGGCCAAGGATGGGATTCAGGATAATCCGTTGCTTTTGGTGAAAGGACAAAAAAAATACGATTTAAAGGACCGTCCGGAAACTGCAAAATTCGATAGTCTCTGGATGAAGGAACTGTACGACAGCTCCTCCTTATTCGATTCCATTTATCAGGACATTACTGCCCTGGAAATAGATTCCGTATATCATTTCAATGTAGACACGGACACCCTAAAGGCCAGACTGAAGCTCCTCAATCAAAAAACGCCCTTTAATATTGTCTATAATCCTTCCCTGGAAAATGTAATCCGCTACTTTCTTACCCGTAAACGGGATATGATGGACAGAATGTTGACCATTAGCCAGTTTTATTTTCCCTTGTTCGAACAGGAATTGGACAATCAGAATGTACCCTTGGAACTTAAATATTTGGCCATTGTTGAATCTGCCCTTAATCCGAGGGCACGTTCAAGGGTGGGTGCCACCGGGTTGTGGCAATTTATGTACGGGACCGGAAAAATGTACGATCTGGATGTAAGCAGTTATGTAGATGAGCGCAGCGATCCCATTAATTCTACCAAAGCGGCAAGTTTGTACCTTAAAAAGCTTCACGATATCTTTAACGATTGGGATTTGGCCCTGGCGGCATATAATTCTGGGCCCGGTAACGTAAACAAGGCTATAAGGAGATCTGGAGGATATAAAAATTACTGGAACATAAGAAGAAACCTGCCCCGGGAAACTGCGGGCTACGTACCGGCATTTTTAGCCACCATGTATATTTTTGAATATGCGGAAGAACATGGTTTTACAAGGCAGGTCGCGGATCGTCCCTATTTTGAGACCGACACCGTACATGTGAAGAGTACTATTACCTTTAATCAAATCTCGGAATTGGTAGACGTTAGTGAAGAGGAATTGATGTTTTTGAACCCTTCATACAAATTAAAGGTAATCCCCTATGTAAAGGACAAAAATTATGCCCTACGGCTCCCAGTGGAAGCGTTGGGGAAATTTGTAGCCAACGAGGAGGCCATCTATGCCCATGTACAAAATCAACTGAAATCCAAGGAAGAACCCTTGCCCCAAATAATACAATCGCAAGATCAAATAACCTATAAGGTACGTAGCGGCGATTTCTTGGGAAAAATTGCAGAAAGGTACGGAGTAGGTGTTAGCCAAATTAAAAATTGGAACGGTCTGCGAAGCAATAACCTTAGAATAGGACAAAGATTGACCATTTACCCAAGAAAAATTCCTTCATCAATAAGCTCGCCAAACACAGCTAAAAGTTCTGAAAATGCAGTGGCGGTGGCAGGTACCAAGGTACATACGGTTAAAAGTGGGGACTCCCTCTGGACTATTTCCAAAAAATATCCTGGAATTAGTATAGAAAATTTACGAAAATGGAACGGTATTAGTGGTAATGACATAAAACCGGGCACAAAGTTAAAATTGTGCGATTGTTCTTCGTAAATAAACAACAATATGAAAAAAATTGGTGCAGTAGTAGTATTACTTTCTTTGATCATCCTCTCTTGTGGGGAAAAAAAGAAAAAGAAATATCTGCCGGAATCCGTCGGTGCCATAAATTCCTTGGCCGTTATAATTGACAATGAACTATGGCAAGGACAGGTTGGTGACCATATAAGACAACATTTTGCCGCGCCCGTTCTGGGCCTTCCTTGGGAAGAACCCCTGTTTACCATCAACCAAATGCCCCCAAAAGTGTTTTCGGGCACTATTATACAGACCCGTTCGGTGCTTTTTGTGGCCAAAGATACGTTGAGCCTTGCCCATATTAAAACCGATGTTTATGCCACTCCCCAAAAAGTAGGCGTCATCAAAGGAAGAACGGATGAGGAAATTATTTCAAACTTGGATGCCAAAGCCGAAGGGATTATCAAGGCATTCAAGGAGATTGAGATCCAAGAATCACAAAAGCGTTTCTTAAAATCGCTTAGCAAGGAAACGGTATTGAACGACAAGTTGGGAATTACCCTGTCCCTACCCTCAATTTATAAGGTGGGCAAGCAGGAAAACAATTTTATATGGATCGATAGGCAGATTCAAAAAGGGAGTATGAATATTATCGCATATGATATCCCCAATGATTATTTTAAAAACGATTCCACCTTTGTCAAGGATATCGTGGCCATGCGCGATTCTATAGGAAAGAAATATATTCCAGGACCCGATGTGCCTGGAAAAATAACCTATATGATTACCGAAAAAGCCTTTGCCCCCTATGTTTTCCCTGTGGAAGTTGCCGGTAGAAAAGCTGCCGAAGTTAGGGGAATATGGGAAATAAGCGGATACCCTATGGCCGGACCCTTTCTGACCTATATCATCAACGATGACAAAAATAACAGGAAAGTGGTCATTGAAGGTCTTGTTTTTGCTCCGGCTACCGAAAAAAGGGACGATATGTTCCAACTTGAAGCCATTTTAAAAACCGTGAAGTTCTCGGACCAAAAATAATTACTTGGACATAAATTAAGCCAACTGCTAAAGGGCCCCATTTTTTGTTCGGGCCTGAATATTAATACCTATAAAGCGTATCAAAACCGCTTTAATATTCCTTTTACGATCCAGTCTAACCCTAGATTAAAAATGAAGAGAATTGTAGCCAACAAAAAACGCCCTCACGGGCGTTTCCTGGTTTGGTTGGTTATTGGACTTATATAACTCCAAATATTACGCTTAGGTATTTCATCGGACAATTTTGTTGTAAATAAACCCTTAAACGTTGTGAAAATGGACCTAACATTTAATTATAGAGTAAGTAAAGTTTTGATGCGTAATGTTTCCTGCACAGAGATAAATCAAGAATATGGAATTTGTTATTTATCCGGAATATTTTAATGGCACGCGCGTGACGCACGCGCCAACACTGAGTAAAGTATATCTACATATTACATCTTTACTATAACAAATTCCGAACGCCTATTAAGTTCGTGTTTCTCCCTGCTACAGCGAACCCCATTTCCACATTCATTGATCAAACGTTCCTCCCCGTAGCCAATGGCACTTTCAATACGGTCTGCCGAAATGCCTTTGGAAATAAGATAGGCCCTGGTGGACTTGGCTCTTTTATCCGATAAGTATTTATTGTATGCATCCGGACCTCGGGAATCGGTATGGGACTCGATCTTGATCACCATATCCTTATACTCGGTCATCACCTCCACCAATTTATCAAGTTCCTGCGATGCATCCTTTCTAATATAGGAAGCATCAAAATCGAAGAAAATCATATCGGTCTTAAGCTTTTTTATACCATCTTCGATGACTATGAGCTCCTTTAGCCTTTTCATGGAAATATCTACGTTTACCACCTCATTTTTCTTGGTTTCTGTTGTAACCACATTTTCAAAAAATTCACTTTTAGTTGTTTTAATCGTGTATTTGGTATCGGAATCCAAATCTTCAAAGACAAAGGAACCGTCATTTTCCGTAACCATTTCCTTTAATTTGATATTATTCCCATCCAAGAGGGTAACCAGGGCCTTGGGCATTGCATCGCCGGTAATCAACTCGGTAACCACTCCGGAAATGGCATTCTTCACCACTTCTTCAAGCTGGAGTTTTTCAAACGAATAAATATCGTCATTACCTTTACCGCCGCGTCTATTGGAAGCAAAATAGCCTTTTTGATTCCCTTCGTCAACGATATAGGAAAAATCGTCCATGTTACTGTTTATGGGCTGCCCCATATTGGTTACCTCTTTAAAACCTTCCCCATCATAAGCAACTTCGTATACATCCAGTCCTCCAAGTCCAACATGGCCATTGGAAGCAAAGTATAACTTCTTGTCATTGACAAAGGGAAACATTTCCTTCTGTTTCGTATTAATTCCAGGGCCTAAATTTTTGGGCTCGGAATACCTTCCATTGCCCAAAACATCTACTACAAAAATATCGGTATCCCCTATAGTTCCCGGCATATCCGAAACAAAATACAATTTTTTTCCATCGGGGCTCAATGCAGGATGCCCCGTAGAATAATCATCACTGTTAAAGGGAAGTTCTTCGGCCTCCGTCCATTCGCCATCAATTTTTTTGGATGTGTATATTTTTAAATGGTTAATGCCATTTTTGTCCCTTCTTAGCTTTTTACCAAAATTATTCCTAGTAAAATACATGGTTGAATTATCGGGCGTAAAGCTTACCGATGCTTCATGATACTTAGAATTTATTTTTTTTGAAAACTTGATCGCTTCATTAAGGTCCTGGGATTCCTTATTTACCTTGGAGACATATAGGTCCAAATAAGGTTGATTGTTCCACTTATACCGTCTGGTACTAAAAATGGAGGAATCCTTGGCCGATGCAAATACAATCTCGTCCTCGTTATAGAACATAGGTGAAAACTCGGAATACTTGGTGTTTATGGCCAGGTTTTTAAGTCCGTATTTGTGTTCCGCTTTTAGAATATTGTCCAGGACAGTTTCTTTTTGGCTTGCATTAATATCCGATGTAAAACCAGCATTGCTTTTTTGAACCCCTTTATCATAGAGGCGCATCATTCGCTTGGATTTGGCATACTTGCCGTTGCCCTTCAAAATATGGGCATATTTAAAAATTTGATCTGGTGATACTTCCTCTTCATATCGTTCAAATATGATATTGTAATAATAATAGGCCTTCGCCATATTCGTATTATAATAGTGGGCATCTCCGGCCTTTTGAAGAATTTCTAGGGAATAATTGTTGCCCTCTTTTTTTATGGCTTCTTCATACAGCCCTGCAGCCTCTGCATACCACATTTTATTAAAATATTCATCTGCTTTTTTAATGAGCCTAGCGGCATTGGGATTGATGTTATCGTTGGTATTACTTACCATTTCTCTTGGCAAATCATCTTTCCCAACAGGACTCAGCATATCATAAGTAACCTCTTCAACGGATAATTCCTCCGTGGGGTCGGCATTTTTTGTCTTCCGCCCAGATTTTTCTTCTTGATCTGGAGCTTTGACCGTTTTTGGATAATCCTGTACCTCTTGATCCAAGGTCCTGTCCAATGCAGTATCGGGTATGGGCAAAATTAAAACCGTACCATTCCCGTTTATTTCCATTTTATTGGATTTACCGCCATTATCTATGTTCATCAACCAAAATGGATCGGTATAGGTGCCATCCAACTTGGAATTACAAGCCACAATAGCGTTGTCCAACGTATCATACCTGCACAAATAAACGTAATTGAGCCCATTGCCGGAATTACTGATATATCCTGCGGCAAAACCCTTTCCCTTTAATTCTTGTACCAGATTTTGGGCATTCCCCAAATCGGAAAATACTCCGGTAACGATATAAAAGCCTTCATCCGCCCCTTTAATATTTTTAAACGTTCTGCTTTTTATGTGGTTGTCCTTGGCCCTCTTTCCAAACATTTCAGGGGTAACCCTGGCCATAGATAAATTAGATACACTTTTGGTGTTTATAGCCACATAAGCAAACTGCTTGTCAATGCTGGAAGCAACCTTATTCCCAATTCCCTGGGCACTGCCAATAAAAGCATAGAGTAGCAAGCATGCTATAAGAAGTTGTTTCATGTTTATTTTATTAAATGAAGTGATTTAAACTTCAATACCTTGCGGCCAAATATTCAAAAAATATAATGGCATAGGCAAAATTCATAATTCGTTTGGAAAGAAAATTACATATACCTTGGATATTTTATTTTCAACGCTAAAACTAAAGTGGATTGTACCGTAAAAAAATTATTTGTTGTGAATCCTTTGTTTTCAATGGTGTAATGGCCTTTTAAAGAAATTTATTCAGCAATAAACAGCAAAGGCACCGTATTGTAAATGAGGAGTATAATGCAGTAAGTGCTATGTTAATTCTATTTTCACCTAGTGTCGACACAATGTTGAATACAATAGATGACCATCAATTTCTACAAATATAGCTAGTGTCCTGTCAACCCTATTTGTCACCCCCAAGTCTTGTTCTTTTTCACCTGACCATCGTTAAAAAAGGGTTCCGTAGCTATGGCTATGCAACTATTTTTTGCCTCGTCCAGATAAAAAATAACGGCGACATAACCAACATAATCGCATTAACATAACACTATATACAAAGTTAATATTCCGATTGGTATTTTCTAATTTAAAAAAATGTCCTTTCAACATTGATCAGCTATCCATCCTAACAGAAATTTGGAAGCCTTAAACCATGCACTTATCGGCTCTTCCTTACCATACTTTATAAGGGAAGGTGGCCTGGTTAAACAAAAAAACACCCACGCAATGGCAGATGTTCTTTGTAAATATTTAAAATCTGATCTATTTTTCCTTTTTTTCTTCCAATTTATCCTCATCCTTGGAAGCATCTTTAAATTCTTTAATGCCGCTTCCCAGTCCGCGCATCAATTCCGGAATTTTTTTTCCTCCAAATAATAGTAGGACGATGGCCACAACCAAAGCGATTTGCATTGGTCCAATGGCTAAGAATGTATTTAAAGTTATCATGATATAATAATTTAAGAAAACCAAAGGTACTAAAAAGATGTTAGAATGCTGTTAATTTTAACGCAGAAGTGATTTATACATTTAGGATTATAGCGAAAATTAGCAATTTTGTGCCCAGGTGAAGGCTTTTTTAATCCCGAAAGCTTTCGGGAGCATAGCAGGGCTACGGAAGGAAAACCTGCCTGCAGGCAGGAAAGACAGGACGGAGCGTATAAAAATAATCCTATGGGTTATTTTAGCGAACGGGCCGGCTGGCGCAAGGACAAAAACGGGCAATTCCTGCCCGTACCGGATCAGGCAATTTTAAAAGTTTAAATCACTTCGTCAATAATATATTTTAATTATCCTAAATTAGAATTTATTTTCCCAATAGATACTTTTGCAGTGAAATTATTATGGAAAATCAAATTCCGCAATAAGGGAATTAAAGTGAAATACTAAGCTTATCTTTGTTCATTATGGCCAAAAAGGTAAAGAAAAGAAAGGAAATTAAGCAGAAACTGCTACACAAATATCGTCTGGTAATTTTGAATGAAAGTACCTTTGAGGAAAAAATTTCATTTAAACTTAGCAGAATGAACGTTTTTGTAACCGGCACCCTTTTCATTATTGGGTTGATCGGGTTCACCATATTATTAATAGCGTTTACACCCTTACGTGAATATATCCCGGGCTACTCTTCCACTAAATTGAAGCGACAGGCCACCGAACTTACCTATAAGACCGATTCTTTGGTCGCCACATTAAATTATACCAACAGGTATTTGGATAACATACGAAAAGTGTTGCGGGGCGATATTGAAAATAATGAAATTAATAGGGATTCCTTGTTCGACCAATACACATTGGATCCTTCCACCATAGATCTAACCCCCATCAAGGAGGATTCCTTACTAAGGGCCCAGGTAGCCTTGGAGGATAAATACAATTTGTTCGAAAGAAACATCAATAATTCCGGGCAGGTTCTTTTTTCTCCCTTATCCGGCACCATATCACAGGAATTTGATGCCGAAAACGAACACTTTGCCGTAGATATTGTTGCCCCAACGGACAGTCCCATTAAAGCGGTAGCCAACGGCACCGTAATCTTTGCCGAATGGACGGCAGAAACAGGATATGTAATTATCTTAGAGCATATGGACGGCCTAATAAGCGTTTACAAGCACAATGGGTCCTTGAACAAAGGGCAGGGCGATGTGGTACGATCCGGAGAGGTAATTGCTTCGGTAGGGAATACGGGGGAATTGACAACAGGGCCACACCTTCACTTTGAACTATGGAGCAATGGTAGCCCTATAGATCCGCTTAATTTTATAGATTTTAAATAATTCCCAATGAGTTTAAAATCATTAGCAGCAAAAATATTTGCCAAAAATATAGCCAAGAAAACTGCCAAATGGGTAAATAATCCCCTTCAAACCCAGGAAGAGGTATTCCAATCGCTCCTATACAACGCCCAATATACCGACTTTGGCAAGGACCACCATTTTTCGCAGATAAAAACCCATTCCCAATTTGCTGAAAACGTACCTATAAGGGACTATGAAGAATTAAAGGGATATGTGGAGAAGGTGGTCGCCGGACAGAAAGATGTGTTGTGGCCGGGCAAACCTGCCTATTTTGCAAAAACTTCCGGGACCACTTCCGGAGTGAAGTACATCCCCATAACCCACGAATCCATTAAGTACCAGGTGGAGGCTTCCAGAAACGCCATTTTGAATTATATTCATGAAACCGGAAACGCAGATTTTGTGAACGGAAAAATGATCTTCCTTCAGGGAAGTCCGGAAATGAAAGAAAAAAACGGGATTAAAATTGGTAGATTATCAGGGATATCCGCCCACTATGTTCCCAATTATCTACAAAAAAACCGATTGCCAAGCTGGGAGACCAATTGTTTGGAGGATTGGGACACCAAGGTGAATAAAATTGTGGAGGAAACGGTTAACGAGAACATGACGGTCATTGCAGGGATCCCCTCTTGGGTTCAAATGTATTTTGAAAAGCTGAACACCAGGACCGACAAAAAAATAGGAGACCTGTTCAAAAATCTTCAACTCTTTATTTACGGTGGGGTAAACTACGAGCCCTATAGGGCCAAATTTGAAAATCTCATAGGCCGAAAGGTAGATAGTATTGAACTCTTTCCCGCCAGTGAAGGATTTTTCGCCTATCAAAATTCACAAAAGGAAAAAGGAATGCTCTTGTTATTAAATTCCGGAATCTTTTATGAGTTTGTCAGGGCAGATGAATTCTTTGTTGAAAACCCCAAGCGTATTACCCTTGCAGCTGTGGAATTGGGAATTAATTACGTCATGATTATATCTACCAATGCCGGTCTATGGGCTTACAATCTTGGGGATACCGTTCAGTTTATTTCGTTGAAGCCCTATAAAATTATTGTTTCCGGAAGAATTAAACATTTTATCTCCGCCTTTGGCGAACACGTTATAGGCAAGGAAGTGGAAGAAGCCATGAAACGGGCCATTGAGGGTACGGATGCCCGTATAAACGAGTTTACGGTAGCCCCCCAAATTAATCCGGAAGAAAAGGAACTTCCTTATCACGAATGGCTGATCGAATTTGAACGCCCTCCATCAGATATTAATCAATTCATTAATATTCTGGACAAGGCGTTGCAACAGCAAAACACCTATTATTTTGATTTAATTGAAGGTAAAATTCTCCAAACTTTAAAAATTACCCCAATAAAAAAAGATGGGTTTCAAGAATATATGAAGTCTATTGGAAGGCTGGGAGGTCAGAACAAAGTGCAGCGTTTGTCCAATGACCGTAACCTGGCCGATGCCTTGAGGGCATTTATGGTATAGTTTCATGCTATTTTGAACTTAATACGGTTCAAGTGGTTACTTGGGTTATTAAGTTATAAGGTTAAGGAGTTAAGAAGTTATAATGATTTGTACTTATTAAGCTAGAAGGTTTTGTGCCAATGGATTGGAGTTTGGACTTTCCAAACCTCTATTTTTACCCCTTCCGGCCCGCCCCCTCTTATAAGGGACCGGGCCACCTTCCCCTTACTGGGGAAGGAGCTTTTGTTCTTAGTTATTTTGATGGACAGTAAATCTATTGCTATTTACAACAACTCTTTAGGCTGTGTTAGATTCCAAAAGAAAAGTCCTCCATGGAATCGTGTCAGCTCCTTCCTTAGGGAAGGGATTGTTCCATGTGTTTAAGGAAAAGATTGTCCCCTTGAGGGGACCATAGGGGTGTTTTTTATCTAGACTTGCTTAAAAAACACCAAAGAAAGAAATAGAGAAAAAAATCGATGAAAATAAAATAAAGAATATAAATTGTAGCTTTGCACGAAATCTGCTTATGAGCAAATCCGTTAACACCACCAGGGCACAAGATTCCACCAATGCCATTGAGCGTTTGTACATAACAATGCGACATCTTTTTAACCGTGGATTCTACAAGCCGTCAGGTGTTTCCGGAGCTGCGCTAAGACAATCCCTTTTACAACTGCGCCCTGAAATATACGGTTCCATCGCTGAGGAAAAAACAGAACTAAACGGACTAATGTATGTTTTGGAAAGATTGCCGGAAGGTATAGAACAATGCAGGTTTATAAACCTCACTTCGGACGAAGGTTATGCCGGTTCACAATTTAAGCCCATAATCCCCCCTAAAAGAAGAAGAAACTGTTACAGGATAGATGAGGAACAGATGAATATTGAGATTACCCGTGGCAGGTCTGACATATACGATATTCTGACCCATCTCACTTTTTTGTTTATCGAATCGGAAAAAATCAGTAAAAAAGTCCTCCTGGAAGATTCGGATAAAACCATTAGGGACTGGGTAAAATTGGAAGAAGCGGTCAACAAAGAAGAACTTGGCCAAAGGGAAAGGGAAGTGGCCCTAATCCATGTGGCCAATATTTTGGGAAGGCCGTTCATTGAAGTTATGGGGGTACATCATAAATTATCGACTACTTCCGACCCGGAACGTTTTTTAAAAATTATCTTTTGGTTGGGCAAATTGGCCATTGAGGAAGAAACTACCGGGAACAAAAGGGCCATTACCTTCAGTCCCATGTTACGGGAACGGTTGGGCCATCATATTCACGGGGAGCGCTGGGCAAATAAAATTAAGGAAGTACTGCAGGAGCAAGGTCTATTGGAACGTCCCATCCATATAATCAGTGCCAATATGCACAGTGTAATGAATTCCTTGTTCGCCAAAAAGGCATTATCAAAAACCTTGTCGCACAAAACAAAATTGGAGATCTATGAGGCTTTGAGCATCCCCAAAAACGCCAACCTAAGGGAAAAGGTAACTGCCCAAGCCAAAAAAAACGGAATGATCGCCATTGATGACGTTTCCGGGACCAATATAGATGTACAAATTTTTGACATGGCCAAATTGGGAAAAGGTGCCTGTTGTTACGAATTGCCAACAAACTGTCTGGAAAATAAAAAACCTGTTATCTTTGTAATGGATTACGCTTTTGGAGAGCAGGCCTATGAAACCATTGATGAGTTGTTGAAGCCGTACAGACTTAAAAAAAACCAAGAGGTATTTTTGAATGTTGCCTCCATAAACATCATGGGAAAGGCAGGAATTCTGGAAGGTGGAAAAGGCGATATCATGATTCCGGATGCCCACATTTTTGAGGGCACGGCCGATAATTACCCTTTTATAAATGAATTGAAAAAAGAAGATTTTGAAGGCAACGGACTTAAGGTTTTGCAAGGAGCCATGGTAACCGTATTGGGAACTTCATTGCAAAATAGGGACATCTTAAAATTCTTCCATGAATCCACTTGGAATGTAATTGGACTGGAAATGGAGGGGGTTCATTATCAAAAGGCCATACAATCCGCTTCCAAAATTAGAAAAAGTATACGGGAAGATGTTAAGGTGCGTTATGCCTATTACGCCTCGGATAATCCTTTGGAGACCGGAAGTACCTTGGCTTCCGGGGGTTTGGGTACCACAGGGGTAAAGCCCACCTATTTAATTACCGATAAAATACTAACGCAAATATTTAATTCCTAGTTTATGGCCAATCAACAACCAACAAATAGCAGTCCATCTTCTTCCGAAGAAGTAGATTTGGGACAACTGTTCCAATTAATAGGTAACGGTTTCAAGAAATTCTTCCGTTTTATAGGGAATATTTTCAAAAGTATTTTCCATACCATTATCCTGTTCCTGCTTTTTATACAAAAGCATTTTATAAAATTTGTGGTTGCCGCCGTGGTTGGTTTGGCATTGGGCATTTACTTGGATATGGTAAAAGAACCCAAATTTATTTCCACAATGGTTGTGGAGCCCAATTTTAACAGTGTACAGCAATTGTACAACAACGTTAATTTTTACAATGAGTTGGCAGAGGCGGAAGATTCCACCGCCTTGGCAGAGGCCTTGGATGTAAGCGTTTCTGAGGCATCAAAGCTGAAAGAATTTATAGTGGAATCCTATTCGGATGAAAACCAAAAGGTGCAATTGTTCGACAAGTTTGTACGCAGCCTGGATTCTACGACCAAAAAAGCGATCGACATGGAGAACTATTTAAAGAACTTCAACTCCATGGATGCCAGGTTCCACACCATATCCGTTACGGCAACGAATAATACCGTAGCCAAAAAGATTCAACCTTCCATCATTAAATCGATTTCCAGAAACGAATATTTCCAGTTGCAACAGAGCATCAGTGACCAAAATATAAATCTGCAGGACAGTTTGTACAAAAAACAGTTAATGGAGGTGGACTCCCTGCAACAGTTGTACAAACGGGTCATGGTAAAGGAGGCCGAAAAACCTATGCAGGGGACCAATATCAACCTAGGTGAAGGCGGGGGCGAAGAAAACAAAGAATTGGCCCTGATCACCCAAGTGGACAAGTTAAAACAAAGCTTGGTATTGCTGAATGAAGAACGCGCCAATAAATCGAGCATATTAAATGTTATCTCTGCCTTCCCTAGACGCGGTGTAGAGGTAAAAGGAATACTGAATAGCTATAAATTTTGGATTCCCCTTGGATTTATCGGGATTACCTTATTAATCCTTAGTCTATTGGACTTAAACACTTACTTAAAAAACTATAAAAAATAATAGAACATGAAGATATTGATTACTGGTGGCGCCGGGTTTATTGGTTCCCATGTGGTTAGAAGAATGGTCACCACCTATCCCAATTATCACATCTTTAATTTGGATGCCCTTACCTATGCCGGAAATTTGGAGAATTTAAAGGATATAGAATCTTTCCCCAATTATACGTTTATTAAAGGGGATATTAATGACGCTGTTTTTATTGATTCTCTTTTTTTAAAGTACAGCTTTGATGGAATAATCCATTTGGCAGCTGAATCCCATGTAGATCGATCTATAACAGACCCCTTGGCTTTTGTCAAGACCAATGTAATTGGTACTATAAATCTTTTAAATTCCTTCAAGTCTATTTGGAAGGATAATTTTGATGGTAAACGTTTTTATCATATAAGTACCGACGAGGTCTATGGTTCCTTAGGTACGACCGGATTGTTTACCGAAACCACTGCCTATGACCCCAATTCCCCCTATTCGGCCTCCAAGGCCAGTTCCGACCATTTTGTCAGGGCCTATGGCGAAACTTATGGCCTTCCGTATGTCATCAGCAATTGTTCCAACAATTACGGTCCCAATCACTTTCCTGAGAAACTAATTCCTTTATTCATTAATAACATTATACACAATAAACCATTGCCGGTATATGGGGATGGGAATTATACCCGGGATTGGCTGTATGTAGAAGACCATGCCAAAGCTATAGACCTAATATTTCATAA
Organism: uncultured Arenibacter sp.; assembly: GCA_965652575.1. Lineage (GTDB taxonomy): Bacteria > Bacteroidota > Bacteroidia > Flavobacteriales > Flavobacteriaceae > Arenibacter. The sequence continues at coordinate 17,977 of CBFGWQ010000023.1, forward strand.
AGGAAAAAATACCAATACGTACAATATTGGAGGTTTTAACGAATGGAAAAACATTGATTTGGTGAAATTGCTATGTAAGCAAATGGATAAAAAACTGGGAAGGTCTGCAGGTGAAAGCGAAAAACTGATCACATATGTAAAGGACAGGCCGGGGCACGACCTGCGTTATGCCATCGACGCATCTAAAATAAACCAAGAGTTAGGTTGGGAACCATCCGTTACTTTTGAAGAAGGTTTGGCAAAAACAATAGATTGGTATTTGGCCAATCAGGATTGGCTAGATCACGTTACGTCAGGTGACTATCAGAAATATTACGAAAAACAATACAATTAAGAACTCTCAGCGTAATGGGATAAAATTGGTCACTAATATGAAAGGAATAATTCTCGCAGGAGGTTCTGGAACACGTTTACATCCGCTCACTTTATCGGTAAGTAAACAACTGATGCCCATCTATGATAAACCTATGATCTACTATCCCCTGTCTACCTTAATGTATGCCGGTATAAGGGAAATTTTGATCATTTCTACTCCCAAAGACCTTCCATTATTCAAAGAGCTTCTAGGGGATGGCAAAAAATATGGCTGCAGCTTTGAATATGCCGTGCAGGCAGAACCAAATGGCCTTGCAGAAGCTTTCATTATAGGCGAGGAATTTATTGGAAAAGATAAGGTGGCTCTTATTTTGGGTGATAATATTTTCTACGGCTCCGGTTTGGCAAAATTACTTCAGGCCAATAACGATCCCGAAGGTGGAATTATCTATGCCTATCGTGTCCACGATCCCGAACGTTATGGAGTAGTTGAATTTGACAAGGAGGGAAAAGCTATAAGTATTGAGGAAAAACCGGCTGATCCAAAATCTAATTACGCCGTACCAGGGATTTATTTTTACGATAATGATGTCGTAGAAATTGCAAAAAACATTGCTCCTAGCCATAGAGGTGAAATTGAAATCACTGATGTTAACAAAGAATATCTAAAACGCAACAAATTAAATGTGAGCATTTTGGACAGGGGAACCGCATGGTTAGATACCGGTACCTTCGCCTCCTTAATGCAAGCGTCACAATTTGTAGAGGTCATAGAAGAGCGACAGGGGCTTAAAATAGGGGCAATAGAGGGTGCGGCCTATGAAATGGGCTATATCTCTAAGGACCAGTTTAAATCACTGGCAGAACCCCTTATGAAAAGTGGCTACGGAAAAAATTTATTGGGAATATTGAATAAAGATTAATGAAAACAACAGAAACCAAGTTAAAAGGCTGTTTTGTTTTAGAACCAATAGTATTTAAGGACGATCGAGGATATTTTTTTGAAAGTTTTAATGCCAATACATTTAATGCATCAGTTGGACAAAAAATAAATTTTGTACAAGATAATCAGTCATTCTCATCCAAAGGTGTGGTAAGGGCCATACATTATCAGACAGGCGAATTTGCTCAAGCTAAATTAGTGCGTGTCCTAAGTGGTAGGGTGTTGGATATTGCGGTAGACCTTAGGCAAGATTCCCCAACATTTGGACAGCACATAGCGATAGAATTATCAGCTGAAAACAAGAAACAACTTTTTGTGCCTAGAGGCTTTGGACATGGTTTTTCGGTTCTAAGTGATACAGCTGAATTTTTTTATAAATGTGATAATTTTTATAATAAAGCTTCGGAAGGAGGAATTATCTATAATGACCCACGTTTGAATATAGATTGGCAATTACCTAATCATGAAATTAAGGTGTCGCAAAAAGATTTAGAACTTCCTACCTTAGAATTTGCACAATTATAATTATGCATTCAAAAAATATTAAAAAGAAAATATTAGTCACTGGTGCCGATGGTCAATTGGGAAGATGTATGCAGGATATTGCCAAGGAATATCCACAATATGATTTCCATTTTAAAACTTCCGAGAGGTTAGATATTACTAAACGAGAGGCGATAAATATTCTATTCACTAATGAAAAATTTGACTATTGTATTAATTGCGCGGCCTATACTGCAGTAGATAAGGCAGAATCTGATAAAGAAATGGCCTATTTAGTTAATTCCCAAGCTGTCAAATATTTGGCAGAAGCCTGCAAGACCAATAATACCATCTTAATACACATCTCCACGGATTTTGTATTCGACGGTTCTAAAACGACACCTTATACAGAGAACGACCCTCCAAACCCCATAAATGTGTATGGCATATCCAAACTAAAAGGAGAACAATATATTCAGGAAATGTTGGATAATTATTTTATCATCCGTACTTCCTGGGTATATTCTGAATACGGACATAATTTTGTAAAAACTATGTTGCGTCTCAGTGCGGAAAGGGATGAACTTAATGTGGTAAATGACCAAATTGGTTCTCCCACTTATGCCGGGAATTTAGCTAAAACCATAATCGAAATTGTCAATTCAAAAACGACACATTATGGTTTGTACCATTACAGTAATGAGGGTGCCATAAGTTGGTTCGATTTTGCAAAGGAAATTTTTAAAATTAAAGGAATGAAGATTAATCTGAAGGCTATACCTTCCAAGTCCTATGCAACTTCTGCAAAGCGGCCCTCATTCAGTGTAATGGATAAAACAAAAATAAAGACCAATTTACATATCAAAACTCCATGTTGGAAAGATGATTTAAAAAAATGTATCGAAAATTTGAAAGGTTAAAATCAATTTAAGGTAAAGACATACAAGATTAAAAAATAATGGCAGGTATATTTGTGTATGAATCTCACAACGTCTATATCAGCTGAATGCGGCCTATAGATAATAGCTGCATAAAAAATGAAAATAAAAATTCCTAACTACCGGTGAATTTTAAATATATCCGGTTTTTTGAAAAAAAACAATTATGTGTGGAATCAATGGAATATATTCAAGAAGTGCAATAGACAATCTGGATATCCGTATTACCAAAATGAATGATTCTTTATTTCATAGAGGACCGGATTCTGGTGCAAATTGCACTTTTGAAAAGAAATTGGCATTAGGCCATAGAAGATTAAGTATAATTGACTTGAGGGAAGTTGCAAATCAACCAATGACGTCTTCGAATAACGAATGGCATATCGTGTTTAACGGTGAAATCTACAATTTTAACGAAATTAAAGCAAAACTAAATTACAAATTTGTAACGGATTCAGATACAGAAGTAATTCTAGCCGCCGTTCAAGAAAAAGGGATAGAGTGGTTCATTGGCCAATCTAACGGAATGTTCTCGATCGCACTGTATAACAGTGTTAATAATGATTTAATAATAATTAGGGATAGACTAGGAATAAAACCATTATATTATTACTGCGATGAAGAAAAATTAGTTTTTTCTTCAGAAATCAAAGGTATACTGAATAGTGGTTTGGTTAAAGCAGAGTTTAATGAACCTGCTGTTGATGAATATTTAGCTAATAGATATGTGAGGGCACCATATACCTTTTTTAAAAATATATATCAAGTTAAACCTGGAACATATCTACGGATAAATAAAAATCTTTCCATTCAGGAACACCAATATTGGGATATTCCAAAATCATTCAACAGAAGTGAAGAATACGATGAAAATAAAATTCTACTCGAATTTGAGGAACAGCTAACAAAAGCAATCACATATCGATTAATAGCCGATGTACCTTTGGGAACATATTTAAGTGGAGGTGTTGATTCCAGTCTAATCACGGCAATAACCGCCAAAAATAAATTAGAAAAAATTAATACTTACACTATCGGATTTAAGGAATTAAATGAATTTAGCTTTTCCAATATCATTGCAAAAAAATACAATACAAATCATCACGAAATATTGATGAAAAAGGAAGATTATATGAACAATTGGGAGAGATTGATTACATATAAAGATTCCCCATTAGGGGTGCCAAATGAAATACCGTTAGCAGTAATGTCCTCAAAATTAAAAGAAAAAATTACTGTAGTTCTTTCTGGTGAAGGGGCCGATGAATTATTGGGAGGTTATGGCCAAATATTTCGTCTTCCTTTTGATTACGAAAATTCATCTAAAAAGAAGGACTTTTATGATGTCTTTATCGAGGAATACGAATATGTGCCTAGAAATATGAGAGATCATTTATTAAATACTCCTTCAGGTTACAGACAAGAATTTGACCAAAAAATTAGAGCCCAGTTTTCTGAAAAACAAAATGAAGAAAACATTTTCCATTTTTTTCATTCATATCATGTAAAAGGATTATTACAAAGAGTTGATATGACAACAATGCAAACCTCTGTTGAAGCGAGAGTTCCATTTCTGGATCATAATCTTATTGAATTCTCTTATAAACAAATACCATATAATTTAAAACTTAAATGGAAAGATATTCAATCAAAGGAAAAGGCCATGAAAATGAACGCTAAAAATTATAGTGAAACACTGGATACACCAAAATATCTTTTGAGAAAACTCTCATATAAATATCTTCCAAAGGAGATTATTGAAAGGAAAAAGGTGGGTTTTCCTGTTCCTTTGACGGAATGGTTCGATAATTTAGAAAAAATGGCATGGGAACTCTTACCTAACGCTTCCTGGCTAAACGGAAAACTTATTGAAGAATTAATCGGTAAAATCAAAACTGAACAAAGAGCAGGACAAATACTGTGGATGTTCATTAATATAGAATTATTTAAAAAAAACTATTTTCAGAAAGATTGGAGATGGTAACTAAAATTATTTGATATGTACAAAAGAGGAGATGAAAAAACTGTAATTGGATATACTTCCGGAGTATTTGATTTGTTCCACATAGGACATTTAAATTTGTTGAAAAACGCCAAAGGATTGTGTGATCATCTCATTGTTGGGGTCACAAGTGATGAACTGGTCGCTTATAAAAATAAAAAAGCGGTAATCAACCACCAGGAAAGAATGGAAATCGTTAGAAACATTAAACACGTGGATGCCGTAGTGCCGCAAAACGACATGGATAAATTTAAGATGTGGGAACGACTTAAATTTGATATTATGTTTGTTGGGGATGATTGGTTAAATACTCCGAAATGGAAATCATTAGACGAACAGTTCAAGGCAGTTGGTGTAAAAATAATTTATTTTCCCTATACTCAGGGCACCTCCTCCACAATTATAAACCAAGCACTAGAGGATTTACGGAAATAACATGCAGTACATTTAATCGCTAAGAGCAGATAAAATGAAAACAAAAAATCTTATTGTTTTTGGAACAAGACCTGAAGCAATCAAAATGGCTCCTTTAGTCAAAGAATTTCTGAAACATAAAGACATATTTGAAACCAAAGTTTGTATTACCGCACAACATCGAGAAATGTTAGATCAGGTACTCGATTTCTTTGAGATATTCCCTGATTATGATATGGATTTAATGAAGGAAAATCAAAATTTATATTCTTTAACATCGGATATTATCACTGGTCTTATGCCGGTCCTAAATGAGTTTAACCCTGATTTCGTTTATGTTCATGGCGATACGACTACAACAATGGCTTCAAGCATCGCAGCCTTTTATTCTGGAGCCAAAGTATGTCATATAGAGGCAGGGTTAAGAACATTTGACAAAAGATCTCCATTTCCAGAGGAAATGAACCGATCCGTAACCGGAAGAATCGCCGATTATCACTTTGCCCCTACTACTACCGCGCGTAAAAATTTAATGAATGAAAATATACCTGAAAATAATATAGAAATTACTGGCAATACTGTAATAGATGCTCTTCGATTGAGTATAACAAAAGTTACAAGCCCAGAATATACCGACGATGAAATAGAAAAATTAAAAACACTGTACGATCCTTCAAAAAAGTTAATTCTTGTAACAGGACATAGACGGGAAAACCATGGCCAAGGTTTTATAAATATTTGCAATGCCCTCTCCGATATTGCTCGCGAAAATGACAATGTCCAAATTATATACCCCGTACATCTAAACCCCAATGTACAAAAACCTGTGTATAAAATTTTGAACGGTATTGAAAATATTAAACTTATACCACCCCTATCTTATCCGAGTTTTGTTTGGCTAATGCACCAATCATATCTTATTATTACCGATAGTGGGGGGGTTCAGGAAGAGGCCCCTAGTTTAGGCAAACCCGTATTGGTAATGCGCAACACTACTGAACGCCCAGAAGCAGTTGAGGCGGGTACGGTTATATTGACTGGTACCGATAGGTATAAAATAATGAAGGAAACAAAACACCTACTCGAAGATAACGATGCATACAACAAAATGGGCCTTCAACATAATCCATACGGTGATGGCACCGCTTGTGAGCGCATTGTAGCCTATATGAAAACCCATATATAAACAAACAATAGGCTCTCATTGACACAAATAAAAAATACATACAGGAAACTATACAAGAATCAGCTGTTCAAAAATTTTATATCTCTTTTTTCATTACAGGGGATCAATTTGATATTACCTTTTTTGACCTTGCCTTATCTTGGAAGAATCCTTGGCGCAGAGAAATACGGAGTAGTTCTAATGGTGTATGCCGTCATGCAATACCTATTTGTCTTGTGTGACTTTGGATTTAATCTTTCGGCAACAAAAGATATTTCCATTTATCGTGATGATAAACAAAAAATAAATCAAATATTCAGCAACATCTACTATATCAAACTTGTATTAGTGGTTTTGGCATTTCTACTATTGGTTATTTGTGTTTTCACCTTTGATGAACTAAAAAATCATAAAATTGCCTACTTTCTCGGATTTGGAATTGTAATTGGTCAAGTTCTAAACCCGATCTGGTTGTTTCAAGGTCTGGAGAATATGAAATACATGACTCGAGTTAACGTTATTGCCAAAGGGCTATTTACTGCCTTGATCTTCGTTGTCATCAAAATTAAAAGTGATTACATCTATGTGCCCCTGTTGTATTCAATTGGATTCATTGTTGGCGGATTGTTTTCACTTTATTTCGCTTTCAACCATTTTAACGTAAAATGGACTCTCCCAAACTACAAAGAAATAAAAAGATTGGTTCATAATAGTTTTGAGTATTTCTTATCTAGATCGGCGGCAGCCCTTTATACCTCGAGTAATACATTTATGGCAGGACTGGCACTTGGCAATTATTTTGCCGGAATTTTTGGGGCGGCGGAAAAACTCTTTATGGCCATGACGATAATCTATACCCCTTTGGGTGATGCTCTGTATCCCTATATGGCCAAAAATAAAAATCTAAAATTGTTCAAAAAAATATTATTTTTTGTGGTTTTGGCAAATACGGTAATTGCCTTTTTTGTTTATCTCTTTAGTGATAGTATTGTTCTTTTGATATTCGGACCTGATTTTATTAAAAGCTCGGAACTTTTAAAACTTTTTTGCCTTCTCGCCGTAATTTTTGTGCCGACCGTTATGATAGGGTATCCGTTTCTTGGGGCTTTGGGCAAAGAAAAATATGCGAATTATAGTGTGGTATTCGCCTCCCTACTCCATATATTGCTACTTGTGATATTGTTTAACCATTTAACTATATCCCGTATAGTTTATCTATTATTGTTTACCCAAACTATTGTCTTTATAATTCGATTAATTGGGACAAATAAGCTTAGATTGGAATTGAAGTAAAAACACTATTTTGAGATTTTTATAGAAATAAGTTGACCATGAAGCAATACATATTCCTATTTTTTGAGAAATTAGTCCTGGGCCTGTTTTGTACATTTGTACCCCAAAAAAAAGGATTGGTTTTATTTGGCTCAGGTTTCAAGACATTTTCAGACAATCCAAAATTTCTCTTTCTTCACTTTCAGCAAATTCAATCTTATGCCCCTGTCTGGATCTCTCCAAACAGAACCGAGGTAAAGGAATTGCTCGATAAAGGATATGATGTTTCTTATAAATGGAGCTTTAGAACCTTCTGGTTGGTTTTAAGAGCTCCTATGCTTTTTATTTCACATAAAATCAATGATATCTTTCCAATAGTACCTCAACGAAGTATAGTAATCAATTTATGGCACGGTACACCTATTAAAAAAATTGGTTTTGACTCCTTAAAAGAAACTATATGGATCAATAACTTGAAAAAATCCGGAAGAAAATTACCTTATGAAAGATGGGATTATTTTATTACAGCATCTCCAAATACCACTTTTATTTTCGAAAGTGCAATGCAATTACTAAAAGATAAAATAAAGCCCCTAGGTCAGCCTAGAACAGATATCATTTATTCTAACTCTAATAATTTTACTGTATCCAATAAGCTCATTAAAAGATTAGCCCATATTCGTGAATTAGATCTAAAAACCAAGATTTTATACACTCCCACCTTTAGAAATAATAAAAAAGCAACCTCAGAAATCAAACATTCATTAATCACAATTAATAACGCTATTAATAAAAACAAAAAACAAGTAATTCTTTTCAAACCACATCCGCTGGACAAAACTATTTTTAACGACCGGTTTTTTGCCCCACTTGATAATATTATTAACGTTGCTAATGAGGACACGCAAGATCTTCTATGTATTAGTGACGTATTAATTACAGATTACTCTTCTATAATGTTCGATTTCATGATTACGGGGAAACCAATAATATCTTATATCTTCGACTATGAAGAATATGTAACTGAAAATGGAGGACTTTACTTTTCATTTGATGAAATAGGGACCTCAATTGCCAATAAAAAGAGCGATTTAGTTAATTTTATTGTAAATCCAGAGTGTATTTATAATGTTTATGATTCCTCAAAATACAATACGATAAATAGTTGCGATAAGGTTTTGGAATTTGTAAATGGGTTGTTCGCACTAGATGATTAAAGAATTAGGTATGTACAGGGTAACTCTTCCATTAAAGCAATAATTTTTAAATTTGGCGTTTATAGTTGTACACAAACACTAAAACAAATGGCCTTAAGAATTGAAAATAAATAACAGATATATTCATGATAAAGGAAAAGCTACAGACCATGCATAAAATGAATCTAAACTCAAATATATTTGTAAAATCTATTTTTGTATATTCATGTTGTATATTAGCATTGAGCTGTACCCACGATATTGAGTATCACGAAGTAAGGGGAAGTCGAAACCAAGTAGAAGTTGGTGAATTGCTTTATTATGTTGTATCTGAATATAATAACAATAAAAAGCTTTATAAAGACAAACTCCATAAAACAAGAATACTTCCCGAACAAAGTGCCTTAGTACTTATCGACGTTTGGAATAACGATTTTTTGGATTCGCTTACAATAAACCATATTAACCCTTTAATTGAAGAATTCAGTGCTAAGGGGTCTAAAATTATTTATGCCCCCTCTCAAGAACCCGAAAACGAAAATTTATTAGTTTTAAATGACGGTGTCCATTTTTATGATTTGGATACTATGGATTCATATTTACAAGAAAATAATATTGAAAACCTATTTTATGTGGGTTTTGACACTTTTCATTGTGTATTGGATAAGCCCAATGGTATTTTTAATGTAATTAAACGTAATGGAAATCTAAAAATATTTTTGTTGGAACAAGGTGTACTTTCCTTTACCAAGGAAATGATGGAATCTTCAATCGCCTTATTAAAGAAAAACGGTGTCGGAATAATACATTATGATGATGAAAATAAAGTTTTTCCTCTTCAGACAATTACCGATATACACGCCAAAACAAAAAAAAACGCCCCTCTTGGCAATAATTTTGTATTATTGTTCAAATCGTCGGATATGTACGAAAATACGGCCTTGGAAAACTTTACGGAAGAACTTAACAGGCTAGAAATAGATTATGGTATTGTACTAAAAAACAAATTCTATTTCAAAGGTGAAGAAATAAGCCCCCCGGACTTTATTAAATTCCTTCGAGACAAAGAAATCAAAAATATTTATTATGCCGGATCTCATTTAAACAACGAAATATTATGGAGTGACTATGGTGTCCTCCCCCTTTATATCAAAATCAGGTACCAATCAGTAAAAGGACTTCCATGGCCTTATATAATTAATGATCTCGCATATATGACTCCCACAGCATCAATGGACTCGGAACTTGAAAAAGCCGCTATTCTCAACCATTATAGAATGATACACAACATCAATAGTGAAACACTATTAAATAGCTTTGAATAAATGAACAATGTAATTACGGCTACTAACAAAATTTAACAAGTATACTCTTTTGAGAAAAATACGGATTTTTAATGTTCTGCATCCCGCAATTTTCTTTTTGATTGCCTTTGTTTTCTTTTTATTGGTGTATCCCTTATTTTTGGAGAACTATTATCCCTTTTTCAAAACTACCAGCAAAACAAAGGCCATATTGTGTTTATACATAATTGTTTTTATCTGGGCCGCACATATAGCACCCAGTTATTTATTATTAAAAACTTTTCCAAAATTAATAGACGTAATACCAGACATTAGGATGGATCTCAAATACTGGAAAAGGGCTTTCTATTTATTCTTTTTCTCAGGAATTTCATTGTACCTTTTTGTCTATTTGTACAAAATGAAAACCATTCCCATTTTTCTTGATAATTTAGAAAATGCCCGTGTGGGGGCCAAACAAGGTCTAGGCAAATATATTCTTATAGCCAATGCCTTGATAAGTGTTAGTCTTACTTATCGTTTTGCCATAGAAAAATTTATACTGAACAAAATTAAGTTTGTCTCAATATTCTATCTTATAATTGGAGTTTTTCTTGTAATGGGAATTGGATTCCGTGGTCCGGCTGCCTATTTAATAGTAACTTGCCTTTTAGCTTATTTAATCTTTACTAAAAAATATCTGTCAAATCAGGGGGTTTCGTACAAGTATATTTTATACGGTATCGGTTTTATTTTTTTTTTATCGTTGGTTGGATATTACAGGCATACTGGTGAGTTTTCCTTTAGAGGGATTGGCTCCACAGCTTGGACCACTGCTGTAAATGTCAGCAATCTAGAAACAATAATCTCCAATATCGATATTTCAAAGACGTATTATTATGGAGGTACAGTGATTAATGATCTTGGTATGGCTTTTAATATGCACGAAAACGGATTTACAGGTGTAATATTAAAGAAAGAATACGGATTGAATTTTGAAGGTGAAGGAATGACAATTACGTCTCCTGGAGAAGCTTATATGAATTTTGGATGGCTAGGAATCATTTTTCATGCTATTTTTTTAGGTACTTTGGGAGGTTTCTTTTATGAAATAATTATAAGAAGTGGAAAATTAAGTTGGTTTGTTCTACTAATCCTTTTCAGCCTTAATTTTTCACGTCTGGCAGTTGGTGGAATAATAGCACCTGGACTTTTCTTTTTGGTTCCCCAACTCATTTTATGCAGTATTTTTATTTTTGTATCAAAGTTAAGAATACGTTAAAAAAATTAGCCTCTAATGACTTTTCATTATTAAAACAAAAGAAATCACCAATTAAAGAAATCATAAATGAAGGTTTTATTCCAATCAAGAAGCAATTTATACTCTGCTCCGGGAGGAGATACTACTCAAATAGAGAAAACCAAACAATATCTGGAAAAATTGGGCCTTCAAGTGGATATTAGTATTGAACTGGAACCAGATCTTACTGGTTATGATTTGGTTCATCTTTTCAATTTAATGGATCCCCAAGAATTGTATATGCAAATTAAACATGCAAAAAAACACGGGAAAAAAGTGGCGCTATCTACCATTTATGGGCTATATACCGAGTTTGAACGCAAGGCCAGAGGTGGACTAGCCCAAAAAATTGCAAACATATTATCCCCCTATACCATAAATTATATCAAAACATTTTTAAGACATCTTAAAGATGGCAGAATGAACAAAGGGGTCTACTATATGCTATTTCGGGGATATTATCGTCTAGCAAAAAAAGTTACGGAAAACGTAGATATTTTCCTGCCCAACTCTTATTCGGAAATGAAAAGAGTAGAACAGGAATACAAATTAAAAAATTATAAATACATAGTAGTGCCCAATGCCGTGGATACAAAATTGTTCAATCCAGACAACATTATATTAGATGAGGCATATAAAGATTTATTAAAATATAAAGACTGTATACTTTCAGTAGCCCGAATCGAGGGACGAAAATCCACATTAAACCTTATAAAGGCTGTAGGTGATAAGTACCAATTGGTACTTATTGGTAATGAAACAAAGAACGATTCTAATTTTATTAAAGCCGTACATGAATCAGCAGGTCCCAACGTACATTTTATAGGGTCCGTATCACACGATAAACTTCCTGTTTATTATAAACTAGCTAAAGTTCATGCACTTATAAGTTGGATGGAAACACCTGGGCTTTCATCTTTGGAAGCCGCTGCTATGAAAACAAACATCGTAATTACAGAAAAAGGTGATACTCGCGATTACTTTGAAGACTATGCCTTTTATTGTGAACCTAATGACATAGCATCTATTGCCAGTGCAATTGACAAGGCCTACAATACCCCCTTCGACGAACGATTAAAAATTAAAATTCACAACGAATATATCTGGGAAAAAACCGCAAAAAAAACCTTAGAGGGCTATAAAATGGTTTAACGTTTATCGGCATCCCATCGATTCAGCAAATAAGGAGTAAAAAATGTAAAAAAAATAAGTCCCCATTGACGCACCATGAACGATTCCGTCATCCCAAATATGAGCATTATTAAAAAATACGAAAAAAGTAAGTAGTCTTTATTTTTGATAGAGCCGTACAAAATACATCCAAAAATGAATATAAATACCACCAACCCTAAATAACCATTTTCAAGAAAAATTTGAAGAAATTGGTTATGTGCATTATATTCCTCATGGATTTGTACCGCTTCGTCCCCAACCATAGTCCTATAACAATCATTCAATATCTCCTTTGTCCCTGCCACACCGTTCCCATAAAAACCAATGTTTTTGATTGCATCTATACTACAATTCCACGAAAGCAGCCTACTGCTAATACCATTATCGTATACTGTTGTATTTTGTACATCAATTTGAACTAATTCTTTAAATTTACTCTGCATAATCGGCCTTCGTATAACCCATGTGGTAGCGGTTAAAAAAAAGAACAAAAAACCAATTAAAAATTTTATGTTTCGAGTTTTATTCAGATATAAAACAGCAAAGCTAAAGCTTATAACTATTGTTACAATAATAGCTGTTCTATTGAATAGAAAGGCAAGCGAAAAAAATAAAATAGGAAACAAAATATAATGTTTAAGTTTGGCTACATTTGCCTCCAATATTTCGGAATACATGATTGACAATGCAAAGCAAACAAAAATACCCAAATAATTTGCCTGAATATCAAGTAGTTCGGTAGGGTTGTGATAATAAAATATATACCCTTTACTTTTGATAAAAACATCTACGATAGAAATTATACAACAACAAACAACACTATATATAAACCCATCAAGTACCTTCTTTTCATAATTTACAAATAATAAGGAAGAAGGAATCAAAATCAAGGGAATGTATTTAAGTAATAGTAATAAAATATTCGTTTCGCCAACAATCATTAGATTTAAAAAGAAAACAAGAAAACTACAATAAAACAGAATTGTTATAGAATTATGGGAAGAAAAAAAATTCTTTTTCAAAGAAAATAAAACTACAAAAGAGAACGCTGCAATTACATAAGTATTAATATTAAAAATACGCGCAATGGGAATGGTTGCCACAAGAAGAAATATCAATATCTTCTTAAGTTTATCTAGTAACATGAGTATCTATTTAAAAGCGAAAATAAAAAATTAAAATAACCTCAATTATAAAATCATCCCCTATAATATATCGGTCACTATTTATTACCTGAAAAATAATGATTCCGATCCCTATAACTAAAAATATTATACATTCATTTGTTAACTAAATTTTTTTAATTTGCCATTAATGAAAATAGCTATTCTTGGAACACGTGGAATACCCAACAACCACGGTGGATTTGAACAATTTGCAGAGTATTTTTCCATCTATATGGCTGACAAAGGACATACAGTCTATGTATATAACTCGCACGACCATCCTTATCAAGAAAAAAATTTCAATGGAGTAAATATTATTCATTGCTATGACCTTGAATATAAAATAGGTACTGCCGGGCAGTTTATATATGACTTGAATTGCATTCTGGATGCTAGAAAAAGAAACTTTGACATTATACTTCAACTAGGCTATACTTCCAGTTCAATATGGCATTGGTTAATGCCCAAGAAAAGTATCATTGTCACCAACATGGACGGATTGGAATGGAAACGCACAAAATACAAACCTGCCGTGCGCAAATTCTTAAAATATGCTGAAAAACTAGGTGCTAATTATTCCAATTATTTAATTGCTGATTCCGTGGGAATAAAGGAACATTTAAGAAGTACATATCAAAAAGACTCCGAATATATTGCATATGGTGCCACCAACTTTAGAAACCCTAAACCAACTGTTTTAACCCAATATAATTTAGAAGAATATAAATACTCCATGATCCTTGCAAGATTGGAACCTGAAAACAATATAGAAACCATATTGGATGGCTATAAAAAATCCAAAACAAATTACCCAATCGTTGTAATTGGTGGCCTAAATGAATATGGTCTCGGACTAAAAGAAAAATATAGGGAGGATAATAGAATCATTTTTATCGGCCCCAATTACAATCAGGAAGAAATTAACAATTTAAGATATTATTCCCGCTATTATTTTCATGGGCATTCGGTAGGTGGCACCAACCCCTCATTATTGGAAGCCATGGCTTCCAATGCACTTATTGTAGCACATAACAATGTTTTTAACCAAAGTATATTAAAAAAGGAAGCAACTTATTTCCATTCAGACCTGCACATTACCGATATTATAAATGAAGATTCCTATTTTTCCTTAAAGAAAAAATTCACAGAAATAAATAAAGAAAAAATAGAAAAAGAATTTAACTGGGACATTATAAACAGAAAGTATGAGACTTTTTTGATCAATATGATCAAAAACAAACTACAGAACAACTCCAACAATAGGTCAATATGAAATCAAAAACGATTGCTTTAACTTATTTTTAAACAAAATCAACCATAGAAAGCCATTACATTACAATTCCAGATATTTTCATATGGCGAACAATATCTTGCTCACTATTCTAAATTTAAAAATTATCTTTGTTCCGAGTCGCTATCTTAATCGTACGGCATAATATTTATGTTTTCCAGAAGACACCGTTATTCCAGCCTAATTACTCCAATTTCTTATGGGGTGGATTTACTGGTAATCAACCTTTTTGCCTACTTTCTACCCATTAACTTTCAATACCCGATCCTTTTCCATAGTTATCTGACCCTGGCCTGGATCATTCTCTCGTTCAAAAACAATT
>CBFGWQ010000024.1:0-31375 GCA_965652575.1 uncultured Arenibacter sp.
GGCTGCTTCCCCTTATTCTTCTGCATTCTAATATTTAGAAATTCCACGAACAGGGAGAAGGCAATGGCAAAATACAGATAGCCTTTGGGAATGGCTCCTACTTCATTGCCGAAAAATTTGGCATGGCTAAGATGTGCCGCTTCCATGATCAACATAAATCCGATAAGTATCAAAAAGGAGAGTGCCAGAATCTGCATGGACGGATGGGCGCTAATAAATTGTCTTATTGGATTGGCAAAGACCATCATGATAACAATGGAAACAACAACGGCAATGATCATAAGCAATAAAGCATCTCCAGGCTTATTGCCTATACCATTGGTCATCCCCACTGCGGTAAGAATGGAATCTATGGAAAAAATAAAGTCGATCAGAACAATCTGTACAATGGCACTGGACAAGCTTGTGATCCCCTTGGCACTGACCTCTTGCTCATCATGCTGTGGCATTTCTATTTTTTCATGAATTTCAGAGGTACTTTTGTACAACAGGAACAATCCCCCAAAAAACAGGATCAAAGCCTGCCCACTAACCCCCATATAGACCCATGAGCTCTCTATATAGAAAAACGGATTTTTAAGCCCAATGAGAAAGGATACGGCAAACAACAATACAATTCTCTGCACCATAGCCATGAGAAGCCCTATATTGGTAGCTTTGGCCTGTAGTTTCCGAGGCAATTTGTTGGCAATTATGGAGATAAATATAATATTGTCTATTCCCAAAACAATCTCCAAAAAGGTCAGCGTAAGCAAGGCCACCCACGCATCCGGATTCGATAAGATTTCAAACATCCTTACTGTATTTTAATTGCGGTTCCCACAGATTTTTTGGCACTGCCCACAACCTTGTATTCAAAAGTATACGAATTATCGTCTGTGGACAAAATCTTCATATGAATCGATTTTTCCTCGGCCATGTTTTTAGGATTGAGTTTTTTTACGATATATTCACAATCATTGATCCACCTAATGGAAGAGGTATCCACCTTGCCCTGAAAATAATCCAGTTCAATACTATCTTTTCTAACAAATGTTGTTGTAAGTTTTTCACCGCCTATCTCCGTGGTAAAAGAGAATTTTCCATTTTTAAAATCGGAGCAATTGCGTTCGGGCCCATAACAAGAGTATGCCACCAACAAGAGCAATCCCACCCCAAAAATCATGTTTCTAGTCATGCTACAAAATAAAGTAATTTGATGCTGTAATCATGCAAAAAAAGCAAATAATTCAACTCTCCAATTCCGAATAGGACTTAAAGCTTCCATTGGAATAAAAAATAACGATTTTATCTATTTCCCTGGGTTTTGGAATGCCATTATCGACCACTTCTTTTGTTGTTGCTATTTTTGCCTCGGGTTCCATGCCAGGGGCTACCCTTGCCTTCTTGGGAAAAGAACCTTCACCGAACAAAAGCCAGTACAGGTCTACATCCGGAAAAGAGGAAACAACCTTAAGTACAAATTCCAGGCTGGGCTTATTTCTCCCCGCCAGAAGATGGGAGATACTGGACCGCTGAACACCAATTGTATCCGCAAACGCGGAAGCGGACAAATCATGGAACTTCAAAATTTGATCTATTCTATTTATAAAATCAGCCGTATTCACAATTGTAAATTTTATTTTTCAAAAGTAATCATTTAAAACCATGTTATAAACAGGAATACCCATTTATACTTTACATATATTTAATGTATAGCTTTATATAAGTATAAATATTTAATTAATTTATAATTACATGAACAACAATCATAGATGAAACAAATTATACCATGAACAACCATGCCCACACCAAATGCCGGAAGGAGCACTAGTTGAACATTTGTTTACAAAAGTAATTTCATTGATTTACAAATGTAATTTATTTTGAAGCTACCTTTGCAGGGTCAGAACAAAACCAGAGTCTTGCACATGCCGTTAAACTATAATGATATTAAGGAAGTAACGATAAATGGCCGATACGTTACCGATAAGCAACTTGACCCGTTTCTTGATGCTGTTTCCAAATACTTTAGGATACAAACCGAGGGATTGTCCGTGGAAGGACGTGCTATAAAAAGTATTACCTTGGGCAAGGGGAATTTAAAAATATTGATGTGGTCCCAAATGCACGGAAATGAATCCACTACAACAAAAGCTGTTTTGGATTTAATAAATTTTCTAAAATCGGATTCAGGACCGTCAAGGTCCATTTTAAAGAACTGCACCCTTAAAATTGTTCCAATCTTAAATCCGGACGGAGCCATGGCCTACACCAGGGCCAATGCAAACGGGGTGGATTTAAACCGGGATGCCCAGGACAGGACCCAGCCCGAAAGCCTGGTGTTACGAGAAATATATGAGGATTTTAAGCCCGATTACTGTTTCAACCTACATGACCAACGCACCATATTCAATGTAGGAAATACTCCTAGACCCGCAACGGTTTCCTTTTTGGCACCTGCCCATGACCCTGAAAGAAGTATATCCGGGACCAGGGAGACCAGTATGCGTTTAATTGTGGCCATGAACGAAGAATTGCAAAAGTTCATTCCGGGACAGGTGGGAAGATACGATGATGGATTTAACAGCAATTGTGTTGGCGATACTTTTCAAATGCTACATACTCCTACCATTCTGTTCGAGTCGGGCCACTTTCCCGGAGACTATGACAGGGAAGAAACAAGAAAATATATCTTTACGGCCATGCTCAAGGCCATTGAGGTAATTTCAAAAGGAACCATACACCAATATAAAATGGGTTCCTATTTTGATATTCCGGACAACAACAAGTTGTTTTTTGATATCATTATAAGGAACATCCCCGTTCCTGGGTCCAAATATGATCCTAACAGCTGTGCAGCCATTCAATTTGTAGAAACCCTGGCAAATGGAAAGATTCAATTCAAAGGAAAATTGGAAGAAACAGGAAATTTAGAGGGCAAATATGGCCATAAAACATATAACTGCTTGTTTTATAAAGACTTAATGGAAGTTAAAAATAAACCCGAGCTAATGGACCTACTGAACTCCAATGGAATATTTTTTTAAAAAACCTGAAAATGTTACGGTTTTCATAAAAAAATAATGAATTCATTACATTTAATTTGATATTTTATTATTTTTGCTTAAAATAAACACTAATGGGTAAAGTAAAATTAGACGAAATAGACCACCAAATTCTGGACATGTTAATTGACAATACCAGAACACCGTTTACCGATATAGCAAAAAAGCTCCTGATATCTGCGGGGACCGTTCATGTTCGCGTTAAGAAAATGGAAGAAGCCGGGATTATCAAGGGATCATCGTTAACATTGGATTATGTTAAACTGGGATATGCCTTTATTGCCTATGTTGGTATATTTTTGGAAAAAACACATCAGACCAAGTTTGTATTGGAGCGATTAAATCAAATTCCAAATGTAACAGTGGCCCATATTACTACAGGAAAATTTAATATTTTCTGTAAAATACGCGCAAGGGATACGAATCATGCCAAAAACATTATTTTTAAGATAGATGATATTGACGGTATCGATAGGACGGAGACCATGATTTCATTGGAAGAAAGCATCAATGACAAAAAACGTCTGATGCACACGATCTTCAACGAAATGTAATTGATCGTTAAAAACGTAAAAGGTATAAAATCCCGAGCAGTTTTTGTTTGGGATTTTTTATTTAACCTCCCCGTCCCGATAGCTATCGGGACTGCCCGAAAAGACAGTTCTGCCCCTGCCTGCCCACAAAGACAGGCCTGTCCGAACGGATACGGGCGGAATTCGGGAAATTTTTAGATCAAATCAAGGGAGGTATTATTATTCTCCATGGAAATTTTAATTGTTCACAAAATGAAAAAATCCAATTTACCCAAAGAGACATACGATAAGTTTTATGGAACTTACATATCCGTATTGCACAATGGCGAATTAATGGACCTATTGGCCAATGGCAAAACCGAGTTTACAAAGTTTATCAGGAACATTCCGGAAGAAAAATTGCACAGTTCATATGTCCTGGGCAAATGGACCATTGCGGAAGTGATTTTACATATTATTGATGCCGAACGTGTTTTTCAATATAGGGCCCTGCGATTCCTGAGAAACGACAAAACACCTTTGCCCGGTTTTGACCAGGATGAATTCGTTAAACATTCCAATGCCGATACCAGGGACAAGGATAGCCTCATTAACGAGTTTAATGCCGTAAGGGAAGCTTCCATATCCCTTTTCCTTAATTTGGGAAGCGAAGATCTTGCCCGTTCCGGGATTGCCGGTAATGTTGAGTGGACCGTAGGAACGTTGGGATTTGTAATCTGTGGCCATCTAAAGCACCATCAACAGATTTTGGTCTCCAAATACCTGCCAACCTAATCCAAATTGGATTCATCTTCTTCCTGGTTCAATTCTAGTTCCATTTCATCTGAAGGCAATTCATATGTTTCGGTTTCTGGCTGATCTTCCAATTCCTTTTCCATATTCTCCTCAAAATTTGAAATGAAACTGGCCAAACTCTTACTGATCTTAACGAGATAAATGGTATCCTCCGTTTTTACCTCCACAGCTTCAATAATTTCACCATGGATGCCTTTGAACATAATAATGTCCTCATCGCCATAGCCATGTGGATACATTTCTATTAATAGCGCAGCCACTTCATGACTCAATTTTTTGTAATCTACAAGTTTACGTAACATAGCAGTTGGTTTTTCCCAAAAAAACAAGGGCGGTTATTTATACTACCTAAACTATGCAATTATAGAAAACAATTTTATTAAGAGTTGCAAAAGCAGTAATATTAGTATATGTAGGCTTTATTCTGCGTAGTAAGCAAAGGCCTGTT
Organism: uncultured Arenibacter sp.; assembly: GCA_965652575.1. Taxonomy (GTDB): domain Bacteria; phylum Bacteroidota; class Bacteroidia; order Flavobacteriales; family Flavobacteriaceae; genus Arenibacter. The sequence goes on from CBFGWQ010000024.1 coordinate 4,824, forward strand.
CCAGTAGGTCGGGAGTTACTTTTATATCTATAGCCGGTTCGCCTATTCTTTTCAACAGCACAAAATTGATATTGCCATGGGAGTTTTTCTTGTCAAACTTCAGCAAGGTGAGAATGGTATCGATATCCTTTTTTTTAAAATCCACTTTTTTGTACCTCCCTAGGAAGGTGGCCTTGATATCTTCCAGGGCACTCCTGTCCAATCCCGTCAATTTATGCGAAAGATAGCCTTCCAATATCATCCCTATGGCAATGGCCTCGCCATGCAAAAGCAATTCATGTTCCTTACTATCCAAAAAATAGGATTCCACGGCATGTCCCAAGGTATGTCCGTAATTTAGAATTTTTCTTAAATGTTGTTCGGTGGGATCCTGCTGTACCACTTCATTTTTTATGGCTACCGATCTAAGGATATATTCGTCCAAATTATCAAAACCTGTAAGACCTTTTAAGGTTTCCCAATAGGCAGCGTCCGAAATAAGGCCATGTTTGAGCATTTCGGCGTAGCCACTGTTCAATTGCCTTTGGTTCAACGTATTCAAAAAATCGGTATCCACCACCACTATTTGGGGCTGATTGATAACCCCTATCTGGTTCTTTAAGGGACCAAGATCAATTCCGGTTTTCCCCCCTACGGAAGCATCTACCATGGACAAGAGGGTAGTGGGTACATTGATAAAATCGATCCCCCTTTTAAAGCAGGATGCTACAAAGCCTCCAAGATCCGTAACTACACCACCGCCAAGGTTTATCATGGCACTTTTTCTGTCCGCATCCAACTCGGACAAAACTTCCCAGACCTGCGTACAGGTGCCTATGTTTTTATTGATTTCCCCTTCTTCTATTTCTACAATTTCAAAATCGTATTCCCCCTCGATTTTCGACATAAAAATCGGCAGGCAACAATTATGGGTATTCCCATCTACCAAAATGAATACTTTGGAGTAATTGGATTTTGCCAAATGGCCATTGAGGGCCGCATAGGCCTTTGCATTAAAATGAACAGCGTAGGAGGGTGTCGTAATAGAATTCATTATTGATTTATTTACGGCAAAATAAACATTATTTTATCTGATAGGAATATAAAATCTGTACTTATATTTGAATCCTTAATAAATTCATAGGAATGAAGGGAATTTTTGAGGATACGGCAACGGCGTTTACACTTAAGACCGATTCAGAATTGGAACGGGCATATTTTTTATTCAAACTCATTGCCAACGAACCCCTGGTTAAAATAGGCACTGCAGTGACCAACTTTGCCTTAAAGGCGCACTTGCCCGTGGAAAAACTTATCAGGGCCAGTGTTTTTGATCATTTCTGCGGCGGGGTAAACGAGGAAGAATGTTTGGTGGTTGCCGATAAAATGTTTGAAAAGGGGGTAAGCACTATTTTGGATTATTCCGTAGAAGGACAGGAGGTGGAGAATCAGCTGGACTCCTGTTATGAAAAAGCATTAAAAACCATCGATTTTGTTAAAGAGAATGCGGCCATACCCTTCATTGTATTCAAACCTACCGGTTTCGGACGGTTTAAACTTTACCAAAAGATAACGGAGGGGCAACGTCTCAACAAAGAGGAAGGGGAAGAATGGCAACGGGTTGTGAACAGGTACGACAGGGTCTGCAAAAAAGCGCATGACTTGGAGGTTTCCATATTGATAGATGGAGAGGAAAGCTGGATGCAGGGAGCAGCGGATGAGCTGGCCGAAACAATGATGCGGAAATACAACCAAAAGAAGGCCATTGTCTTCAACACCCTGCAGACCTACAGATGGGACCGGTTGGATTATCTAAAAAGACTACATAAGGACGCTTTATTAAACAATTACTATATTGGAATGAAAGTTGTCCGTGGGGCCTATATGGAAAAAGAGAACGATAGGGCCATGGAAAAAGGATATCCATCCCCGATCTGTGCGTCAAAACAGCTTACCGACGAAAATTTTGATAATGTAGTATCCTATATGGTAGATCATTTGGATACTATGTCCCTTTTTGCGGGAACCCATAATGAAGCCAGTAGCTACCGTTTGATGGAACATATGGCAGCAAAGAATATAGATCATAACGACCCCAGAATTTGGTTTGGACAACTTTATGGCATGAGCGACCATATTTCCTTCAATTTGGCAAAAGAGGGATATAATGTGGCCAAATACCTGCCTTTTGGACCGGTAAAGGACGTTATGCCCTATCTCATAAGACGAGCGGAGGAGAATACCTCCGTAGCCGGTCAGACCAGTCGGGAACTCACCTTATTGAAAAAAGAACGGAAACGAAGAAAAATTTAAAAGACTACACGCTCTATGACGGCTTTTTCGGAACAATTCCTAACTGTTAAGATTGCCGCCCTGTCTTTCACAAAACCCTCTATATAATATGTTTTGCATGGACTGGTCCTGGTTTCGCTCTTCCCAAAGTCCACATCCCCATTATATAAAAAACTATTTATATCGGCACTGTCCAATTCCTTTGTGCGGATCATTTGCCCTATGGCGTCCGAATAGGAAATTTGCTTGGCCCTGATATCCTTTAACGTCCTGCAATTGGGGAAATAACAGAATTCGGTACCCGTTTCCTCCGATTTTTTCTTTAAGAAAACCGTTAAAAAAACCAGACCGATGGATAACCCAAAAAGAAAAAAGCCCAAACGCTTTAAAAAAGCCATAAATTAAAAAATAAGAAAATTAATATCGCTATAGGAGAGGTCGAACCATTCTCCTACAGATTTATTGGTCAGAATGCCATGATATAGATAAAGACCGTTGCGCAGTCCCTTATCAAATCGCAGGGCGTTTTCAAAACCACCGTCTTCCCCGATTTTCAACAAATAGGGGGTAAAGATATTACTTATGGAAATGGAGGCCGTTTTTGGATATCTTGAAGGGATATTGGGCACCCCATAATGCAATACCCCATTTTTTATTTTTATTGGTTTGTCATGGGTAGTAACCTCACTGGACTCGAAACACCCGCCCATATCGATACTCACATCTATGATTACCGCCCCTTTCTTCATCTGCTCCATCATGGTGGTCGTTACCACCACAGGGGATCTATCTTTGCCACGGGTGGCGCCAATGGCCACATCACAACGCTTTAAGGCCTTCAACAGGTTTTTGGGCTGAATGGTAGAGGTGTAAACGGTCTGCCTTAGATTGGTCTGTATGCTTCGTAATTTGGTAATGGAATTGTCAAAGACCTTTACATTGGCACCTAGACCTATGGCCGATCTGGCGGCAAATTCCCCCACAGTGCCCGCACCGATAATCACCACCTCCACTGGTGGAACCCCACTTATGTTCCCAAACATAAGGCCATTGCCCTTGTTGGTGGCCGCCATTATTTCGGAGGCGATCAACACCGAGGATATCCCCGCTATTTCGCTAAGGGAGCGTACCGCCGGATATTTCCCATCGTCGTCCCTAATGTATTCGAAGGCAATGGCAGTTATCCTTTTTTTGGCCAGTTCCTCAAAATACTTCTTGCGCTGCGTCTTGATCTGAAGGGCTGAAATGATGGTGGATTGCGGGTTTATCAACTGTATCTCCTGCAAGGTGGCAGGCTCTACCTTTAGAATTATGGGGCAGGCAAAAACTTTCTTGGTATCCCTTGTTATTTCGGCCCCGGCATTGGTATATTCCACATCGGAATAATTGGCACCGTCACCTGCTCCGGATTCAATTAAAATCCTGTGCCCATTGGCCGTGATCGCATTTACGGCATCAGGGGTAAGGCAAATTCTCTTTTCCTGGTATTGGTTTTCCTTTGGAATCCCTATAAAAAGCTCTCCTTTTTGCCTTAGGATTTCCAAAGTTTCTTCTTGGGGCAGCAATTGCTGCTTACTAAACGGTGAGGAATGTTGGCTCATATGTTGTAGATCTGTCAGATATATACCGATACGTATCGATGCTGTACAACATCAAAATTACAATAATTTTTCTTTTGCCTTTCCTTCTTTTTGAAGACCTTCCTTTTCTTTATGTTCCTTATCCTTATACGCCTTTATTTCCCTATCCATTGCCTCCAAATCAATACCAAGAACATGCTTGTCGAACAACTTTAAACGAATAAAATAAACAAAGGGTATTACCACAGTCATTATGGGCAACAACCAAAATATTTCCACCTCGTCTATGAACCGATCTTCATATATCAGGGAAACGGCCTGAAAGACGTACATGGCCATTGGGATCAACAATACGTGGTACCACCAATGTTTACAGGTAAAGAACCAGAGTATCAAGAGCAATAGGGGTACAAATTTGGCCATGAACAGCCACATCACGGTAATGATACTTAACTGATATTTACTTTCATAGGTATAAAAGAAGAGATCCAATGTACTACCGGAAGGGAAAAATTTATATGAATAAAATAGTAACGGGGTCAGGGCAATCATAACCGCTACAATACTCCCTATCAGAAGACTTCTCGACTTCTTGGTTTTATTGCTTTGGTCGAGCTTGCGGAACGGTTTAAACATTTTGATCAATTGGGTAATTGTTTTACCCTATTATAACAAAAAAAATGGGCTTCTAGTATATAAAAGCCCATCTAAATTGGTAAATGTAGGTCTTAACCGTTCTTCGGTACTTTTACCTTTAAAATGTCAATGCCGTTCGCCGGTACCTTTATTTTTAATATATCGATATTCTGTTCATATAAAGAATCGTCTTCTGCAGTACTACTTGAAGTACAGGAAAAACTCATTAATGAAATACATGCCGCAAGAGCAAAACCTAGGGATTTTTTTTTAATGTTCATGTTTTAAATTTTAAGTTCGATAAAGGGTTCAACGCAAAAACAAAAATATTAAAAAAAACCACATGGTCTGTAATACATCGATAAAAATGTATATTACATCGATTAAATCGCACATTTCATCGAATTATCAAAGCTTATGGACCTTGCTCCCATATTCTCCCTTTTTAAGGTTGACCTACCAAATTGCGGAAACGGTGTTGGGTTTAATTGGGTTTGAAAGATTAAGCAAAAGAGTAGGAACTATATTATTGAAAGTTTCCTGGTTTTTTCATCCAGTACTTCAATTCTAATTTCGGTTTTTGTAAGAGGAAGCAACCCTTCAATTTTTTCCGGCCACTCCATGAAAATCCAAGTATCCCTGCCCAGGTAGTCTTCAAGCCCAAGGTCCAAGGCTTCGTATTCATCGTTCAAACGGTAAAAATCAAAATGAAACCCCAACAGCTCCCCGTTATCTTTATGGTATTCGTTTACAATACCAAAAGTAGGACTGCTTGTACTGCCACCACCTCCCAATTCTTTCACCAAGGCTTTTATCAATGTAGTCTTACCGGCCCCCATCTCTCCATAAAAACAGAGCGATTTTGAAGAAACCTTGGCGATCAATTGTTGGGCCACATGGGATATTTGGGAAATGTTATAGGAAATGGTCATTTTATTGTTTTAAAACATGCGCAATTTAAATCCTATTCCCCATTTATTAAAATACAAGTTTATTTTGGCCTTGGAAAATATCTCATCTAGGTTCCAAAACTACAAATGGAATTATCATTTCCTCCATGGATACCCCGCCATGCTGATACGTATTCCTATAATAGCCCACATAGTGGTTGTAATTGTTGGGATAGGCAAAAAACAGGTCATTTTTGGCAAATATGTACGAACTACTGACGTTTATATTGGGCAGAAATATTTTTTTCGGATCTTTGGCCTCCAATACATCCTTTTCTTCATAAGTAAGGCTACGTCCCGTTTTGTAGCGGAGGTTAAGGCTCGTTTCCTTATCACCGATTACCTTGGATGGTTGTTTCACATTAATGGTGCCGTGGTCCGTAGTAATGATCAATTTTAATCCCAGTACCTGTGCCTGCTGTATAATCTCCAACAAAGGGGAGTTTTTGAACCAGCTCTGGGTCAAGGAACGGTAAGCCTTGTCATTGGCGGCCAATTCCTTCACCACATCCATTTCCGTTTTGGAATGCGAGAGCATATCCACAAAGTTGTACACTATTACGGTAAGATCATTGTCTTTCTGGGATCTAAAATTTTGGGAAAGCTGCTTCCCTTGTTTAAGGCTGCTGATTTTATGGTATTCCCACTTCAATTCCAGACCCAAACGCTTTAGCTGTGCCTCTAAGAACTCGGCTTCAAAAAGATTTTTGCCCCCTTCCTCTGTATCATTTCTCCACCATTGCGGATATTTTTTCTCCATATCCAATGGCGTAAGCCCTGAGAAAATGGCATTCCTTGCATATTGGGTGGCCGTAGGCAAAATACTGAAATAGGGTACCTCCTTTCGTTTTCTATAGAAAGAATTTAAGGTGTCCTCAAAAGCCAACCACTGGTCATAGCGCAAATTATCTATGACCACCAAAAGTGTTTTATTGTCCTTCAGTTCTGGTTGTACCAACTGTGCAAAGAGGGTGTGGGACATGACGGGGCCATCTTTACCGGTAAACCAATCGGGATAATTTTTTTCCACAAATTTTCCAAACTGTTGGTTCGCCTCCGTTTTTTGGGACTCCAATATTTCGAACATTCCGGAATCTTCTATTTCTTCCAATCTCAATTCCCAGGAAATTAATTTTCTATATAGTTCCGCCCATTCTTCAAAGCAATTTACCATAGCCAATTCCATGGCAATCTTCCTAAATTCCTGTTGATAGTTGGCGGTAGTCCTTTCCGAGACCAAGCGTGAATGGTCCAGATTCTTTTTTAGGGACAATAAAATTTGATTGGGGTTTACCGGTTTAATTAAATAATCCGCTATTTTGGAACCAATCGCCTCCTCCATGATCAATTCCTCCTCACTTTTGGTTATCATTACCACTGGAAGGGAATTATTGATCGCCTTTATTTCGTTCAACGTTTCCAAGCCGGAAATACCGGGCATATTCTCATCCAAAAAAACAATATCCACATGTGTTTCCTTCAATTCATCCAATGCCTCCCTACCGCTGAGACAGGTAATAACTTTATAATTCTTTCCCTCTAAAAATAAGATGTGCGGTTTTAATAAATCTATCTCATCATCTACCCAAAGTATTGTTATCTTGTTCATTTAGTCCTTATATTTGTCTGCGTAAAGAATTCTGGTTTTGATAAAATCAACTAAGCTCAAAATTTTCAATGATCCAATTTACGGATTTATCGGAATACCCAATACGTTAATCTTTAATCTAATTGCCGAACCTTATTTTCAGCGACTAAGGAGAATCTCCCAAATGGGATTGTCCTATCTGGTCTACCCAGGTGCCCACCATACCCGTTTCCACCACGCCCTCGGAAGCATGTACCTGATGCAAGAGGCCATTCAGGTCCTCCGCGCCAAGTCCGTCGAAATTACAAGAGAGGAGGAAGACGGACTCTTGTGCGCCATTTTGTTACATGATATTGGTCACGGCCCTTTTTCGCACGCCATGGAGCACAGTATAGTGGAAGGGGTGAACCACGAACATATATCGTTATTGTTCATGGAGGCCCTCAATCAAAAATATAAGGGAAGACTAAACACGGCCATTGCCATTTTTAAAGGGTTATATCCTAAAAATTTTTTAAACCAATTGGTCTCCAGTCAACTCGATATGGATAGAATGGATTATTTAAAAAGGGACAGTTTCTACACCGGAGTGGCGGAAGGAAATATAAATTCCGAAAGGCTGTTGACCATGTTGAATGTGCTAAATGGCGAATTGGTGATAGAGGAGAAGGGGATATACTCGGTCGAAAAGTTTCTGATGGCCAGACGCTTTATGTATTGGCAGGTGTATTTGCACAAAACTGGGTTGGTAGCAGAACAGCTTTTGATAAAAATTTTACAAAGGGCCAAGGAATTGTTGGCCAAGGGCGTGAATGTCCAGTTTAACGGTGCCCTTAAGTTTTTCATGGAAAATAAAATTTCGAAAGAAGAATTTTCCCTGGATAAATTGGAATTGTTTGCCCAATTGGATGATGTAGATATCTTATGGGCCATTAAAAGCTGGCAAAACCATGACGATTTTGTATTGTCAAAATTATGTAAAATGATTCTTGATCGTAGGCTGTTACATATAAAATTGAAAAATAAGCCCATTAACGAAACTAAACTGAACAGGCATTTTTTAAATTTCAAAAATGAGCATCGATTAACGGATGAGGAAACGGCCTATTTTGTATTTATCGGGGAGATTAAAAACCAGGCCTACAATTCCAAAAGTCAGAATATAAACATTCTACACGGCAATGGCAGGGTTACGGATGTATCCAAGGCCTCCGATCAACAATATTTGAAAACGCTTTCCAAGACCGTTACCAAATATTATATGTGTTATCCTAAAGTTTCCGTTTAACTATTTTTCTTACTTTTGTCCCCATGATATTCACAGCAAGCCAAATCGCGGGTATATTGGAAGGGGATGTTGAAGGCAATCCCGAGATAGCTGTACATAAATTGGCGAAGATAGAAGAGGGTGAAAAAGGAGCGCTTACGTTTCTGGCCAACCCCAAATACACTTCGTTCATTTATACTACAAAAGCATCCGTAACCATTGTAAACAGGGACTTTGTTCCAGACCACCGCTTGGAAACCACTTTGATAAAAGTAGATGATGCCTATAAATCCTTTTCCAAGCTTTTGGAATATTACAATCAGGTAAAAAATAACAAAACAGGTATAGAGGAACCCGTTTTTAGAGCGGATACCGCTACTTACGGCAAGGATTTTTATTTAGGGGCCTTTTCTTATCTGGGCAACAATGTAAAGATCGGGGACAATGTAAAAATATATCCCAATGTCTATATTGGCGACAATGTTTCCATAGGCAATAATGTGGTCATCTTTGCAGGTGCCAAAATATATTCCGAAACCCTTATCGGGAACAATTGTGTGGTCCACAGCGGCGTTGTTTTGGGAGCCGATGGCTTTGGATTCGCCCCTAACGAAAATGGGGAATACATAGCGGTGCCACAGACCGGAAATGTAGTTCTTGAGGACAATGTTGATATTGGTGCCGGCACTACCATAGATCGGGCCACTTTGGGTTCTACCATTCTCAGGAAAGGGGTTAAACTGGACAATCAAATCCAGATAGCCCACAATGTAGAAATTGGGGAACATACCGTAATTGCCGCACAGACAGGGATTGCCGGATCCACCAAAATTGGGAAATACTGTAAGATAGGGGGGCAGGTAGGTATTGTTGGCCATATTATAATAGGGGACAGGGTAAAAATACAGGCGCAGTCCGGTATTGGAAGGAATGTCAAGGACGATGAAGTATTGCAGGGTTCCCCGGCCTTAAATTATGGGGACTACAATAAATCCTATGTGCATTTTAAAAATCTTCCCAAAATAATGAATAGAATAGAACACATTGAAAAAAAGATTGACGGTGAGTAATACAACTACAAAACAACGGACAATTGCAAAGGAAATTACACTAAAGGGTGTAGGATTGCACACAGGGGAAAATGTTACATTGAAGTTTGTTCCTGCCCCTGAAAATTATGGCTATGCTTTTAAACGTGTGGATCTGGAGGGGGAACCCATTATAGAAGCTGATGCCAATTACGTGGTAAATACCCAGCGGGGTACCAATCTTGAGAAACGCGGGGTAAAGATTCAGACTTCGGAGCATGTTCTGGCCGCCTTGGTAGGCTTGGAAATAGACAATGTCCTAATAGAGTTGAATGCCCCGGAACCACCTATAATGGACGGATCTTCCAAATATTTTGTAAAAGCACTTGAAGAAGCGGGTATTGTTGAACAGAATGCTTTTCGGGAAGAGTTTATAGTAAAGGACGTTATATCGTACAAAGATGAGGAGACCGGTAGTGAGATCACAATTATCCCGTCGGACACCTACCAGATAACTACCATGGTAGATTTTGGCACCAAAGTGCTGGGTACCCAAAATGCCACTTTGGAAAATTTAAGCGAGTTTAAATCGGAAATAGCGGATGCCAGAACATTCAGTTTCCTGCACGAACTTGAAATGTTGTTGGAAAACGGCCTGATAAAAGGCGGCGATTTAAATAACGCCATTGTATATGTGGATAAGGAGATTTCCGATTCCACCATGAAAAAGCTGGAAAAGGCTTTTAATAAAAAAAAGTTATCCGTAAAGCCCAACGGGATATTGGACAATTTAACCTTGCACCAGCCCAATGAAGCCGCCAGGCACAAGCTATTGGATGTAATTGGCGACCTGGCCCTTACAGGCACAAGGATAAGGGGGAAGGTTATCGCCAATAAGCCGGGACATTTTGTGAATACGCAGTTTGCAAAAAAATTATCCAAAATCATTAAAATGGAAAAGAGGAACCATGTACCTCAATACGATCTGAACAAGCCTCCTTTAATGGACATCCATCAGATTATGGATATGTTGCCACATAGACCTCCTTTCCTACTGATAGACAGAATCTTGGAACTGTCCGACCAACATGTTGTGGGCATGAAGAACGTAACCATGAACGAACCATTTTTTGTTGGCCATTTCCCCGGGGCACCGGTAATGCCCGGGGTACTCCAGGTCGAGGCAATGGCACAGACCGGGGGCATCTTGGTCCTGAGCACCGTTCCCGATCCCGAAAATTACCTTACGCTTTTCATGAAGATAGACAATGTAAAATTTAAACAAAAGGTGCTTCCCGGAGACACCCTTATTTTCCATTGTAGTTTAATTACGCCCATAAGAAGGGGCATATGCCACATGCAGGCTTACGCTTATGCCAATGGTAAATTGGTCTGCGAAGCTGAAATGATGGCCCAAATAGTTAAAAAGAAATAAAATTAAGGATGAATCAACCACTGGCCTATATTCACCCTGGGGCTAAAATTTCCAAAAATGTTGTAGTAGAACCATTTACAACCATTCACAATAACGTAGTAATTGGGGATGGTACGTGGATAGGCTCCAATGTTACCATAATGGAAGGTGCCCGTATTGGAAAGAACTGCAATATATTCCCAGGCGCGGTCATATCCGCCCCGCCCCAGGACCTTAAGTATGATGGGGAAGACACTACGGTCATCATCGGCAACAATACCACTATAAGGGAATGTGCCACCATACATAAGGGCACATCCGACAGGATGAAAACGGTTATCGGGGACAATTGCCTGATAATGGCCTATTGCCATGTTGCACATGATTGTCTGGTGGGGAACAATTGTATTTTTTCCAACAATTCCACATTGGCCGGACATGTAACCATTGGGGACAATGTAATATTGGCAGGCCTGGTAGCCGTACACCAATTTGTGTCCGTTGGTCGCCACGCCTTTGTAACGGGCGGCTCCTTGGTAAGGAAGGATGTACCCCCTTTTGTAAAAGCGGCCCGCGAACCCCTATCCTATGTAGGTATCAATTCCGTAGGATTGAGAAGAAGGAACTTCGATTCCGATAAAATCCGGGAGATACAGAACATATATCGAATACTATATCAAAAAAATTATAACAACACCCAGGCTGTTCAAATTATTGAGGCAGAGATGGAGGCTACTCCGGAAAGGGATGAAATCTTACAATTTATAAGGGATTCACAAAGGGGAATCATGAAAGGTTATTTTAGTACTAATTAGAATTTTATGGCATCAACATCGGATATTAGAAAAGGATTGTGCATCAGGTACAACAACGACATTTACAAAATAATTGAATTTCTTCATGTAAAACCGGGAAAGGGCCCCGCTTTTGTCAGGACGAAACTGAAAAGTATAAGTACCGGCAAGGTATTGGACAATACGTTTTCCGGAGGGGCAAAAATTGAGGATGTACGGGTAGAGACCCGCTCCTATCAATTTTTATATGCCGAGGGGGAAAACTACCACTTTATGAACACGGACGACTACAACCAAATTACCCTGCAGGAAAGCTCTTTGGATGCTCCGGATCTATTAAAAGAGGGCGAAGTGGTGACCATACTTTTCAACACAGAGGACAGTATGCCACTTTCGGTAGATATGCCGGCAAGTGTTATCTTGGAAGTTACTTATGCAGAACCTGGGGTTAAAGGCAATACGGCTACCAATGCCACCAAACCAGCCAAGGTTGAAACAGGGGCCACCGTAAATGTGCCATTGTTTATCAATGAAGGCGATAAAATAAAAATCGACACGGAAAAAGGCGCTTATATGGAGCGTGTTAAGGAATAATAAAGTTTTTCACCATGCTTTTTGCCGTTAAAGGCGTAGCACCCCTATTATGAAGTTTCCAATTCCCTATACGCTTAACCAGATTGCAACAATAATCAAGGCCGAATATGTAGGCCATGCTGATTTTCCCGTGTTGGGCATGAACGAGATCCATGTTGTGGAGAAGGGAGACATCGTTTTTGTGGATCATCCCAAATACTATGACAAGGCCCTGAACTGTGCGGCATCCATTGTTTTGATCAATAAGGAGGTAGACTGCCCGGAGGGGAAGGCCTTATTGATATCGGATGATCCTTTCAGGGATTTTAACCTCCTCACCCTTTTTTTCAAACCTTTTGTCCAGGCCCAAAAAAACATTTCCAGCTCTGCCAAAATTGGCAGGAATACTATAATTCAACCCAATTGTTTTATAGGGAACAATGTAGTTATTGGCGATAACTGCCTTATCCACTCCAACGTATCCATATACGACAATTGCGTGATAGGGAACAATGTTACCATTCATTCGGGTTCGGTATTGGGTTCCGATGCCTTTTATTACAAAAAAAGAGCTGAAGGATATGACAAATTGATCTCCGGTGGAAGGGTAGTTATTGAGGACAATGTGGACATCGGTGCCCTTTGCACCATAGACAAAGGGGTTACGGGCAATACGACGATCAAGAAAGGAACAAAATTGGACAATCAGGTCCAGGTTGGCCATGATACGGTAATAGGGGAAAAGTGCCTAATAGCCTCCCAAACGGGTATTGCCGGCTGCGTAATCATCGAAGATGAGGTTACCCTATGGGGACAGGTGGGGATAACCAGTGCCGTCACCATTGGAAAAAAAGCGGTGGTCCTGGCACAAACTGGCGTTTCAAAATCCCTGGAAGGTGGCGGCAATTATTTTGGGACGCCAGTGGAGGAATCAAGGGAAAAATTAAAGCAACTGGCCTATGTTAAGCAAATCCCCTATATTTTAAAAAAAATAGAAAAATAAATATGCAGGAGAATAGTTTAGAATTCCTTTTCAAAACTTTATTTTTGCACGAATCAATTAAACCAAATATATAATGAGCGTTTTAGTAAACAAAGATTCCAAAATTATTGTTCAAGGTTTTACAGGTAGCGAAGGTACTTTTCATGCCGAACAGATGATCGAGTACGGTACCAATATAGTTGGAGGGGTAACCCCTGGGAAAGGCGGACAGGAACATTTGGGTAAACCTGTATTCAATACAGTTGAGGAGGCCGTTCAAAAAGTTGGGGCCGATACTACCATCATCTTTGTGCCACCTGCATTTGCCGCAGATGCAATTATGGAAGCTGCTAGCGCTGGAATTAAAGTAATCATTACCATCACGGAAGGTATTCCCGTAGCCGACATGGTGAAGGCATATGACTATATCAAACATATGGACTGTAGATTGGTAGGCCCAAATTGTCCTGGAGTAATTACACCAGAGGAAGCCAAAGTAGGGATTATGCCCGGCTTTGTCTTTAAAAAGGGTGCCGTAGGCATTGTTTCCAAATCGGGGACTTTGACCTATGAGGCCGCAGACCAAGTGGTACGCCAGGGTCTTGGGATTACAACGGCCATTGGAATAGGTGGCGATCCTATAATCGGCACTACTACAAAGGAAGCAGTGGAGTTGTTGATAAATGACCCGGAAACCACATGTGTGGTCATGATCGGGGAGATAGGTGGGCAACTGGAAGCCGATGCCGCTCAGTGGTACAAGGCAAGTGGCAGCAAGAAGCCAATTGTTGGTTTTATTGCAGGGGAAACAGCTCCTGCGGGAAGAACTATGGGGCATGCAGGTGCCATAGTGGGCGGTAGTGACGATACGGCCCAGGCCAAGAAAAGAATTATGAGGGAATGTGGTATCCACGTTGTCGATTCCCCTGCCGAAATTGGTTTAAAGGTAAAGCAAGTATTGGGATAAGCCCCGTTCACAAAACTACAGAATGATATTACATATCTGTCTACCGGCACAGTAGGAGTTTTGGAACGGAATGGATTTCCTGAACATGGACTGGATGATAAGTTGGCAGTAAGTAGTGAGAGTTGGCAAAAAACGGATTTTACTGCCCACCGCCTTTTGCCAACTGTGGACTGCCAAAATTTATAGAAACTAATCTCGATAATTATTGGGAGTATGGGTTCTAACCTTTGACTGGATGATTAATTTTATTCCGTTTATACTGTACCGATCAACTCGGAATTTTTCAGGATGGACGGGATTTTTTTTGCCCGGAAATACCGGTTCGTTAAAATTTTCTATTAGCATTTGGGGCAAAAATTTTTAAACAGCTAAAACATAACCTATATTTGATTATCAACTAAGAAACTAAAGACATATGAAGTTACTAGAAGGAAAAAATGCAATAATCACCGGAGCAAGTAGGGGAATTGGAACCGGAATAGCCCAGGTTTTCGCAAAGCACGGTGCCAATGTTGCCTTTACATATAGTTCCAGTGAAGCCCCCGCTTTGGCCCTGGAAAAAGAATTACTTGCCTATGGCATAAAGGCCAAAGCCTATAAGAGCAATGCCGCCAGTTTTGAAGATTCGGAAAAATTGGTAGCCCAGGTATTGGAAGATTTTGGAGGGGCAATAGATGTTCTGGTCAACAATGCCGGTATCACCAAGGACAACTTATTAATGAGGATGGGAGAGGATGATTTTGATACGGTTATAGAAATAAATTTAAAATCGGTCTTTAACATGACCAAGGCCGTTCAGCGTACCATGCTGAAACAGAGAAGTGGCTCTATAATAAATATGAGCAGTGTAGTAGGGGTAAAAGGTAATGCAGGACAGGCAAATTATGCCGCTTCCAAAGCCGGAATGATAGGATTTACCAAATCCATAGCCTTGGAACTCGGTTCCAGAAATATAAGATGTAACGCCATAGCACCGGGCTTCATTGAAACGGAAATGACGGACAGGCTGGATGCAAAGGTAGTACAGGGATGGCGCGATGGAATTCCTTTAAAAAGGGGAGGACAGCCAGAAGATGTGGCCAATGCCTGCCTGTTTTTGGCTTCGGACCTCTCTGGTTACATTACTGGACAGGTGTTGAACGTGGACGGGGGAATGCTCACCTAAATTTTATTTTTATTCTGATGTAACTTCAACTGACTGTAGAATTATTTTTTTCCTTAGTCACATCGGCACCGTGGCGAAAAAGCTTAATGCTATAAACCAAATTCGGCCAGTATCTACCGCATAGCAATAATTGCAACGATTATTTATGATGCAAATACAAACAGTACTTTTTATATTGCTCGCGCTTATTGTGGCATTGTTACTCGTACTGTTTCAATATTATTACAGTAACAAAAGGAAGGGAAAACTTTGGCCGATCCTTTCTTTTTTGCGTTTTTTGGCCGTATTCGGAATTATTTTACTGATCATAAACCCGAAATTCACAACAAACGAATACACGCTGGAAAAGACCAATTTGGTGCTACTTGCAGATAATTCATCTTCCATAACGGCAGGGGATAGGACCCGGATAATCTCCGCCTTTTCATCGTTAAAGAATAAAGAAGAAGGATTATCAAGTAGTTTCAACATACTAAAATATAGTTTTGGAGCGGATTTGATCCATTCGGACAGCCTTGGTCCCGTGGAAAAAAGCACCAATATTTCCAAGGCCCTGGCCAGGATCAACGAAATATTCACTGGTACCAAAACTGCTGTGGTACTGTTTTCGGACGGCAATCAGACCATAGGTGAAGATTATGAATTTTATGGGAAACAACAAAAATTCCCTGTTTACCCTGTAGTTTTGGGAGATACAACTCGTTATGACGATATAGCCATAAGCCAAATAAATGCCAATAAGTATGCCTTTTTAAAGAATAAATTTCCATTGGAAATTTTTATTGCATACGATGGCAAGGAAAAGGTTTCTTCGGAATTACGGATTCTTGTGGACGGTAAGCCGGTATATAAGGAAAAAGTGTCGTTGTCCAACATTTCCAATACCAAGATCATTAGTGCGCATATAGAGGCCGGTACGGTAGGAATGAAAAATATTAGGGCGATTATTGACCCGTTGCCAAATGAAAAAAATACGGTTAACAATGAAAAATCGGTGGCCGTGGAAGTTTTGGACGAAAAGACAAATGTGGCCATTATTTCCACTATCCAACACCCGGACATAGGAGCACTGAAGAAAGCCATAGAGAGCAACGAACAAAGATTGGCAACCATTTATAGGCCCGATACCGATTTAAGAAAATTGCAGGAAGTGGATATTTATATACTTTACCAGCCCGATGCCTCCTTTGACAAGGTCTACGAACAGATTCTTGCAAGAAACTCCAATTCCTTTACCCTCCTGGGGACTTATACCGATCTGAATTTTTTGAACAAAATTCAGAATAATTTCCTCATAGAAACCGCTTATCCGGAGCAGGAAATATTTGCAAGTCCGAATGCCGCATTTTCAAAATTCGATATTTCGGAATTCTCCCTACAAGATTTTCCGCCCCTTTTATCGGATGCCGGGCCCGTAAATATTCTGGGCAGTGGCGAAGCCTTGTTGAAGATGCGTATAAAAGGAGTGGATCTGGACCAACCCCTATTGGCCGTTATGGAAAGGGAAACGGCAAAACACGCCATACTGGTTGGGGAAAATATATGGAAATGGAGGGTTCAAAGTTATAGGAACGATCAAACTTTTGAAAATTTCGATGACTTTCTCGGAAAATTGATCTTTTATCTTTCGGCCTCAAAGGGTAAGAATAGGTTGGTGCTGGATTATGGTTCCATATATAACAACAGTAGCGAGACCAAAATAAAGGCTACTTATTTTGATGAAACTTTTGCTTTTGATGCCAATGCGTCCATCAACATAAAGGTAGGGAACATCTCTACCAATACCTCCACAGAGGTTCCAATGCTGTTAAAAGACGGGTATTACGAGGCGGATCTAAGTAATTTATCCCCTGGGAAATACGATTTCACTGCTACCGTAACCAAAGAAAACCTGAACAGGTCCGGCAGCTTTACCATTTTGGATTTTGATGCCGAAAAACAATTCACTTCCAGTAATTACGGCAAACTGAACCGCCTGGCCAAAAATACGGAGGGAAAGCTATATTTTCCAGATCAATTGGATTCCTTGGCCATGGCATTGAAAAACGACCCCAAGTTGATCCCTGTCCAAAAAAGCAAACAAATTGTTGTACCTTTGATCGATTTTAAATTCCTTATGGGCATTATCATTACGGCCCTATCCCTGGAATGGTTTATCAGAAAGTTTAACGGATTAACTTAATAAATAAATTAAATGGATAAATTACCAAAAATTGCATTACCGGCCATCTTCGCTTTAATAGTCCTCGTTATATTAATTTCAAAATCGGCCGTTACCATCGGCTCCGGTGAAGCGGGAGTGTTGTACAAGACCTTTTCAGGAGGGGTGGTCACCGATGAGGCGCCTTTGGGAGAAGGATTCCATTTGGTAGCACCCTGGAACAAGGTTTTTATCTATGAAGTAAGACAACAGGAAGTTTTGGAAAAAATGCAGGTGTTATCATCCAACGGTCTTGAAATCAAATTGGAGGCTTCGGCCTGGTTTGAGCCAAAAAGGGAAGTTTTGGGAAAATTGCACCAGGAAAAAGGTACGGATTATATACAGCGCGTATTATTGCCCACCATAAGATCGGCAGCAAGAAGTGTGGTAGGAAGGTACACCCCGGAACAGCTCTATTCCAGCAAAAGGGATGCCATTCAACAGGAAATTTTTGAAGAAACCCAGAAAATTGTAGATGGCCAATACATTCAACTCAATGAAATTTTGGTGAGGGATGTTACCCTGCCGCCTACTATTAAAGAGGCCATTGAGCGTAAACTTAAACAGGAACAGGAATCCCTGGAGTACGAATTTAGGCTGGTAACGGCACAAAAAGAAGCGGAAAAGGTACGGATAGAAGCCCAGGGCAAAGCAGATGCCAATAGTATATTGAGTGCCTCTTTGACCGACAAAATATTACAGGACAAAGGTATAGATGCCACCATTAAATTATCGGAATCCCCTAATGCAAAAGTAATCGTTATTGGTAGTGGGGAATCCGGAATGCCTATCATACTAGGAAATCAATAATAATTTAACAATTTTAAAATAAATTGTTCCGTATAAATTTTCCAAGGTTGAAAAATAGTTTTAATTTTGTCACATCATGAAAAACAACAGGACACACCATCATCATTTCTTCACTTGCAATCAAGCGAGCTAGGAATGTATTGTTGTATCTAAACTATATTCTAACCCGTTTGAGCAATCAAACGGGTTTTGTATTTAACAACCTGTTGGATCTGTTCAGGCCAAAAACAAAATACCAAAAATGAAAAAAATTAGAATTGCGATCCAAAAAAGCGGCCGTTTAAACGAAGACTCCCTTCAAATATTAAAAGACTGTGGTATTTCCATAGACAATGGAAAGGACCAACTTAAAGCTTCTTCCAGAAATTTTCCTTTGGAGGTCTTCTATCTTAGGAATGGCGATATTCCACAATATCTTAGGGATGGGGTCGTGGATATTGCCATTATTGGAGAAAATGTCCTGATAGAAAAAGGGGAGGATATCGCCATTGCCGAGAAATTGGGCTTCTCCAAATGCAAAGTATCCCTGGCCGTTCCCAAATCGGTAAAGTACAGATCGGTGGCCGATTTTGAGGGAAAAAGAATTGCTACCTCCTATCCCAATACCGTAAAAAATTATTTGGCCGGCAGAGGGGTAAAAGCAGATCTTCACATCATAAACGGTTCTGTAGAAATTGCCCCGAATATTGGTCTGGCAGATGCCATTTGCGATATTGTTTCCAGTGGCAGTACCTTGTTCAAGAACAATTTAAAAGAAGTGGAGGTCATGCTGACCAGTGAGGCCGTATTGGCCGTTTCTCCGCAGATTTCCCCGGAACGAACCGCCTTGTTGGAAGACTTACGGTTTAGGATCCAGTCCGTATTACTTGCCAGACAGTCCAAATATGTGCTGTTGAACGCACCTAACAATAAGTTAAGCGAGATCATTGCCCTATTGCCAGGTATGAGGAGTCCCACCGTACTTCCCTTGGCCGAGGAAGGTTGGAGTTCCGTACATACCGTAATCAACAAGGATAAGTTCTGGGAGGTAATCCAAGAGCTCAAAAAAGCGGGTGCAGAGGGAATTTTGGTGTGCCCCATAGAAAAAATGGTATTGTAATAGTGCTATGGCTACTAAATTTCAAATAGGGTTTATTCCGAAGGAGAAAATATATGGAATATTGCCTTTGGTACAAATGCTGAACAACGATAAAATTCCTGCCGAAATTCTTGAAAAAAGATTGCAGGATATGCTCATGGCAGGATATCAATGCTTGGGAGCCTATGACAAGGAACTGTTGATCGGCATTTGTGGGGTATGGGTTCTAAATAAATTATACGTAGGCAAACACGTTGAACCCGACAATGTCTTTGTATTGCAGGAATATAGAAGTTCCGGGGTGGGGAAATTAATGTTGGACAGGGTTTTTGAATACGCTTTGGAAATAGGGTGTGGGGCCTCTGAAATTAACTGCTATATAAAGAATGAAAGGGGAATTCAGTTTTGGAACGACCAAGGATATAAGGCAATAGGTTACCACATGCAAAAAGTATTAAAATAATGAACAAAATATACAATCCGGAAAAAGCTCAATGGAAGACCGTATTAAAACGGCCTACACCCTCTGTCTCCGATATCGAGGAAATGGTCAATGCCGTTTTTATGGAAATAAGGACCGGTGGGGATACCGCAGTAAGGAACTACACCAAAAAATTTGATGGGGCGGACCTACAGGACTTCTTGACATCCCCCAAGGAGTTAAAGGAATCCGAACTATTGATTTCCGATGATTTAAAGGCAGCCATTCAACAGGCGAAAAACAATATTGAAAAATTTCATAAGGCCCAAAAAACCGAAAAAATTACGGTAGAGACTACGGATGGCGTTCACTGCTGGCAGGAAAAAAGGCCTATTCAAAAAGTAGGGTTGTATATTCCCGGGGGTACCGCTCCATTGTTTTCCACCATATTAATGTTGGCCATCCCGGCCAACATAGCTGGCTGCAAAGAAATTGTCCTCTGTACCCCTCCCAATAAGGAAGGAAAGGTGCACCCGGCCATTTTATATGCCGCCAACCTATGTGGGATTACCAAAATATACAAAGTGGGAGGCATACAGGCCATTGCCGGCATGACCTTTGGGACCGAAACCATCCCTCCCGTGTACAAGATATTCGGGCCGGGCAACCAATTTGTAACCGTGGCCAAACAGATTGCCACAAAATACGGAATAGCCATAGATATGCCTGCAGGTCCCAGTGAGCTTTTAATCATGGCCGATGATACCGCCAATGCCGGATTTGTGGCCTCCGATCTTTTGAGCCAGGCCGAACACGGTGTGGATAGTCAGGTCATTTTGGTATCCACTTCCAAAAAGTTTTTGGATGCTGTAGAGGTGGAAGTAACCGAGCAAATTAAGGCCTTACCAAGAATGGAAATAGCCCAGAAAGCGATGGCCAATAGTAAATTGATCTATGTGGAAAATCAACAGATGGCCGTAGATCTAATAAATGAATACGGTCCCGAACACTACATTCTTTGTGTTGGGGATGAAGCGTTCTTTTTAAATCAAACCTATAATGCAGGTTCCGTTTTTATAGGGAATTACACTCCGGAAAGTGCAGGGGACTATGCCTCCGGAACCAATCATACCCTACCTACAAACGGTTACGCCAAACAGTATAGCGGGGTAAACCTGGATAGTTTTATGAAGAGTATGACCTTTCAGAAAATATCCAAAAAAGGAATTCTTAATATTGGGAAGACCATAGAGCTGATGGCCGAAGCCGAAGGGCTACAGGCACATAAAAATGCGGTAACCCTAAGGTTGGATAGTTTAAATGATCCGGCTTTATAAATTGCGATTGAACATTTTAAATTCAGCGCCAAACGGCCAAATGCATAAATGTAATGAAAACAAAAATATTCAACATTAATACTATAGTTCGGGAGAACGTGAAAGGATTGAGTCCCTATTCCTCGGCCAGGGACGAATATGTTTCGGACGGTTCCAAAATGGTATTTTTGGATGCCAATGAAAATCCTTTTGAAACCGGGGTAAACAGATACCCCGATCCACATCAAAGACGGCTAAAAGAGGTACTGGCCGAAAGAAAAGGTGTTTCTTCCCAACAAATTCTTTTGGGCAACGGTAGTGATGAAGTGTTGGATCTACTTTTCAGGGCTTTTTGTGAACCCAAGGAGGACAATATTATTAGTCTGCCTCCAACCTATGGCATGTACAAGGTACTGGCAGGGATTAACAACCTGGAGAATAGGGAAGTTCTTTTGACAGCGGATTTTGAACCCAATGTACCCCAAATACTAAAGGAAGCGGACAACAAGAGTAAATTGCTATTTTTGTGTTCTCCCAACAATCCTACGGGAAATAGTTTTTCAAAAAGTGCCATTGGGGAGCTATTGGACAATTTTAACGGCTTGGTAGTGATAGATGAGGCCTATATCGATTTTTCAAGTGAAAAAAGCTGGATTTCGGAATTATCCAACTACCCCAATCTTGTGGTGACCCAAACCCTGTCCAAGGCTTATGGTTTGGCCGGAATACGATTGGGAACCTGTTATGCTTCTGAAGAAATTATCGCCGTACTGAACAAAATTAAACCGCCGTACAACGTAAATGAGCTAACACAGCAAAGAGCGTTGGAAAGGGTTTTGGATATAAATACGGTCAACCTCGAAGTCATGGATATTTTAACGCAACGGGAAGCGCTCTTTAACGTACTACGCCAAGTAGCATTTGTGAAGAAGGTATATCCAACGGACGCCAATTTTATTTTGGCAAAGGTGGACGATGCCACCAAAAGATACGATCAACTATTAAAAATGGGTATCGTTGTCCGCAACAGGACTACCCAACCACTTTGCGAAAACACCCTAAGGTTCACTGTGGGGACCAAGGAAGAAAATGTAAAATTAATAAATGTATTGCAGCACATAACGACCAAATAATATGATGAACCCTGACACGAATACAAATTCCGAACAAGGAAACAAAATTGGCAAAAAGGTACTGTTTATAGATAGGGACGGAACCATTATTAAGGAAACTTTTGATGAGCAGATAGACTCCTTTGAAAAGATGGTGTTCTATCCCAAAGCCTTTACCTTTCTGGGAAAAATTGCCAAGGAACTGGATTACGAGTTGGTAATGATCACCAACCAGGACGGGTTGGGGACAGATATTTTTCCTGAACATACTTTTTGGCCGGTACACAATTTTATACTGGAATCCTTCAAAAATGAGGGAGTTGTTTTTGATAAGGTATTTCTTGACAAAACTTTTCCCCACGAAAATGCAAATACTAGAAAACCGGGGACAGGACTGCTTACGGAATACTTTTCCGAAGCATACGACCTGCCCAATTCCTTTGTAATCGGGGACCGTTTGACCGATGTGGAACTGGCCAAGAATTTGGGGGCCAGAGGTATCTTTATTAATGACAATACCAATTTGGGCACTGGGGAAATATCCGTTAAGAGGGAGGAATTGGACAAATACATAGCTCTGGAAAGCAATGACTGGGAGAAAATTTACGAATTTTTAAAGCTAAAGGATCGGGTATCGGAAATAATGCGTAAAACCAATGAAACCGATATTTTTATAAAGCTCAATCTGGACGGGACGGGCAAAAGTGAAATCAGTACCGGATTGGACTTCTTTGATCATATGCTGGATCAATTGGCGAGACATGGCCAAATGGATCTGGAAATCAAGGTAAAGGGAGATCTGGAAGTGGATGAACACCATACCATTGAAGATACTGCCATAGCATTGGGTGAAGTATTCCATAAAGCATTGGGCCATAAATTGGGAATTGAAAGATACGGCTTCTGTCTGCCCATGGATGACTGTTTGGCACAGGCCGCCATTGATTTTGGCGGACGAAACTGGTTGGTATGGGAAACAGAGTTTAAAAGGGAAATGATAGGCAAAATGCCAACGGAAATGTTTTATCATTTTTTTAAATCCTTTACAGATGGGGCAAAGGCAAACCTCAACATCAAGGCCGAAGGCCAAAATGAACACCATAAGATAGAGGCCATTTTCAAGGCATTTGCCAAGGCCATTAAGATGGCCGTGAAACGCGATGTGGAAAAAATGGTGCTGCCCAGTACCAAAGGGGTATTGTAGGAAAAATAAACAGGTCCGTAGGACAAAAAAAATGAAAATAGTAATTATAGATTACGGAGCCGGAAATATACAGAGTATTAAATTTGCCTTTCAACGCTTGGGATACGAAGCTATTCTAAGCAAGGATGCAGAAGAGATCAAGACAGCGGATAAGGTTATATTTCCCGGGGTGGGCGAGGCCAGCAGTGCCATGAAAAAATTGCGGGAAAGTAATTTGGACGGGGTTATACCCAAGCTAAAACAACCGGTATTGGGAATTTGTCTGGGAATGCAGTTAATGTGCAATTCCTCGGAAGAGGGAAATACCCGGGGCCTTGGTATTTTTGATGTAGACGTGGTCAAATTTTCGAAGGAAGTAAAAGTTCCGCAAATTGGATGGAACCAAATTACCAATTTAAAATCCGGTCTGTTCAAGAACGTCAAAGAAAAAGAGCATATTTATTTGGTCCACAGTTTTTATGCCCCCCTGTGCGGGGAAACCATTGCCGAAGCGGAATATGGTTTGGGATATAGCGCCGCTCTAAAAAAGGATAATTTTTATGGAACCCAATTTCATCCGGAAAAAAGCAGTGAGGTAGGGGAGCTTATTTTAGGAAATTTTTTGGAAAGGATATAGTTATGGAATATTGTATATCTACGGATAAAGAAAAATTGGATGTTGCTAAAATTCACTCCTATTTAAGTAAAGAATCCTATTGGGGAAGGGATAGGAGCATGGAAGAGGTTATTGCCACTATAGAAAATTCCCTCTGTTTTGGGCTGTATTCCGAATCCGATGAGCAATTGGGGTTTGCCAGAATTGTTACGGATGGGGTGATTTTTGCCTATTTAATGGATTTTGTAATATTCGGTGCAAATCAAGGAAAGGGATTGGGGAAAAAATTAATATCGGGCGTTTTGGACCATAATACTATAAAAAAAGTAAAGACCATTGCTTTAAAGACCAAGGATGCCCATGGATTTTATGAACAATTTGGATTTGAAAGGGTCGGTAACTC
Source organism: uncultured Arenibacter sp. (assembly GCA_965652575.1). Classification (GTDB taxonomy): domain Bacteria; phylum Bacteroidota; class Bacteroidia; order Flavobacteriales; family Flavobacteriaceae; genus Arenibacter. The sequence goes on from CBFGWQ010000024.1 coordinate 29,178, forward strand.
CGCTTTATGGATGTCCATAGACAAAGTAATACTTTTATAAACTGAAATAATGAGAATAATACCTGCAATAGATATCATTGAAGGAAAATGTGTAAGATTGTCCAAGGGAGACTATGATAGCAAAAAAGTTTACAATGAAAACCCTTTGGAGGTGGCAAAGGAGTTTGAAGCCCATGGTATGGAATACCTTCATTTGGTAGACCTGGACGGGGCCAAATCCAAGCACATCGTAAATCACAAGGTGCTGGAAAAAATAGCGGCCAATACCACCTTGAAAATAGATTTTGGTGGCGGACTCAAGACTGATGAGGATTTAAGGATAGCTTTTGAAAGTGGTGCCAGTCAAATTACGGGAGGAAGTATTGCGGTAAAGGACAGGGCAACCTTTATCTCCTGGATAAACCAATACGGGCCCGAGAAGATTGTTCTGGGGGCCGATGTCAAAAATGAAATGGTTGCCGTATCCGGATGGACGGAAGAATCCCGGGAGGAGCTGGTTCCCTTTATCCAAGGATACCAAAAAGAAGGGATCAGAGGGGTTATCTGCACCGATATCGGTAAGGATGGTATGTTGGAAGGGCCTTCCTTTGATCTATACCGCAAGATTTTGGACGAATGTGGGCCTAAAATATTGCTGATCGCCAGCGGTGGTATTTCCACCTTTGATGAACTCCCTAAATTGGCTGGGCTGGGCTGTGAGGGAACCATAATTGGAAAGGCCATTTATGAAAATAGAATTAGTTTAAAACAATTGGAAAAATTTATTCTCGATATTTAACCGGATCCGTATCCAAAAAACAAAGTGCCCCATGTTGACAAAAAGAATAATCCCTTGTTTGGACATTAAGAACGGTAGAACGGTAAAGGGTATAAACTTTGTAGATCTGCGAGATGCGGGAGATCCTGTGGAACTAGCTGAAATCTATGCAAAAACAGGAGCGGACGAGCTTGTTTTTTTGGATATTTCGGCTACGGAGGAAAGGAGAAGGACATTGGCCGATCTTGTGCTGCGCGTTGCCCAAAAAGTCAATATTCCCTTTACCGTGGGCGGTGGTATTTCTTCGGTAGAAGATGTAGATATTCTACTGCACAACGGAGCGGACAAAGTATCCATAAACTCATCGGCCGTAAAAAACCCTCAATTGATCAACGAGCTCGTTGCCAAATTTGGTTCCCAATGTATAGTGGTGGCCATAGATGCCAAACAAATAGATGGGGAATGGATGGTTCACCTGGTAGGTGGAAAGGTACCTACAGCCTTGAACCTCTTTACCTGGGCCAAGGAGGTGGAAGACCGTGGGGCGGGGGAAATCCTATTTACTTCCATGGATCATGATGGCACCAAGGACGGATTTGCCAATGAGGCCTTGGCCAAATTATCCACCGAACTGAATATACCGATAATAGCATCGGGCGGTGCCGGAAATATGCAACATTTCACCGATACTTTTATTAAAGGTAAGGCCGATGCGGCTTTGGCGGCGAGCGTCTTTCATTTTAAGGAAATCGAGATCAAGGACTTAAAAGAAGAATTAAAAAGAAATAATATACCGGTTAGATTATAAAACCAATATGGAATCCAAAATCATGAACATAGACTTCAACAAAAATAATGATGGCCTGGTCCCGGCCATAGTACAGGATGCAATTACCAAAAATGTACTTATGCTCGGGTACATGAACCAAGAGGCCTTCCAAAAAACCATGGAAAGCCGTAAGGTAACCTTCTTTAGTCGCACTAAAAAAAGATTATGGACCAAAGGGGAGGAAAGCGGAAACTTTTTGAACCTGGTAGGTATACAACTGGATTGTGACAATGATACCCTTCTGGTCATGGTAGATCCTGTTGGGCCCACCTGTCACCAGGGAACCGATACCTGCTGGGGCGAAAAAAACAATACTTCCTATGGATTTATTTCAACTTTGGAAAATATTATAGAAGACAGGAAAAATCAAGCCGAGGGAAAGGTGACGATCCCGGAAGGGGCCAAGCCCAGTTATGTTTCCTCCCTATTTAAGAGCGGCATCAATAAGATTGCCCAGAAAGTAGGCGAGGAGGCCGTAGAGGTCGTAATTGAGGCCAAAGATGATAACGACCAGCTATTTAAGGAGGAAAGTGCCGATCTTTTGTTCCATTACCTTATATTGTTGCAGGCCAAGGGATTTAAACTGCAGGATATCGTTAATGTTCTAAAGTT
>CBFGWQ010000025.1:0-30700 GCA_965652575.1 uncultured Arenibacter sp.
GTTTCTTGATTTATGATTCGGCGATTTATGATTTATGATTGAGCCGATTCTTAACCGTTTTTACGGATGCCACAAAAATTGATACCAACTCATTAGCTTCCTTTTTGAGATCGAGGATTTCTGATTGAGGATTTTTGAATGTTGATTTGCTATTTATTGAATCATCGTTCCGAAATCTTAAATCATTAATCATCCCTGATTCTTCAATCATTTCTAGCCAAAAAAGAGTTTCATCTGCCTCTTCAATTACTGTTCCCATTTTTGAAATAAAATCTTTATCACTTTTTGCCCTGCAAACTGCTCTATAATTTGCAGCAACAGAGGTTGAAGAACGAACAATTTGGCCAGTAAAAGTCCAACCAACTCTATTATTTGGCAGAAATTCAGCAAGTTTTATAATTGCCAATGCAAATCGCTTACTTCTTTGTTGCAAATCTTTACTATTCATTTTTTATTTAGGATATAAAACTCCCCAGATCTGAAATCTAAAATCGAGTGATGTCCCTCGGTATTTTTTGAAAATAATGTTCTTCTTTGCCATAAATTCCTTGGGTAACAAACTTTTTAAGGCTTCAAGATTGTCTCCGTGTATTATCGCTCCGCTCGAATTATGATTTATGAGTGATGAATTATGAATTTTTTCCGTTTGATTCATCATTCATCATTCCTAATTCTGCATTCCAAGTGTATTTGTGTTCCAAAACTCCGTATGGCACATCTTGGTAGTGGCTCACTACTTTATCTTTTCCTATCCAACTTAAGTCCAAATCCAATTTTCCAATGGGTGGGTTAGAAGGTTCTGTTTAAATCAGCGAGTTCCCGGATTAAAATCGTCCGGAGCATTTTGTGGCCTATTTATGGTCCCCTCTTCCCCGGTGTCATTATATATTGTCCATTCACTGGACGTGTAATTTGGATTGCCCTCTAAAATATTCCCGTTCCGTATGGCCCTGCCATCCTCAAATTCATGGTCGGTTCCGGATCCATCCTCGCCAATAATCCCAAAACTATCTATTACAGTCCCAAAAGGATCCACCAGTTCCAAATTATCATCGCCATTGGAATCTGCCGGACTATTGGTGGAAACACTATGATTGGGCGGAAAGCCATATACCATTTCGAACTCTGAAGCATTTGGAGAAATAACAAAGGTACTATTGGCCTCAATTACAAACCCGGACAAATCAATGGTAGAACTTATTTCTGTATTATCATTGGTGTACCTCCTAAAGGTCCATCCCTTTAAGTAGAGCGGTCGGGAATCCGAATTAAAAAGTTCCACGAACCTTGCACCTGTATTGTTATCGGGATCCGCCAATTCCGAAATGAAAATTTTTGATGAGGTAAATTCATCCACCAGATCTTCACAACGTGTGTCCGTAAAAGCAATATCGGAAGTATCCCTTATTACCAATTGAAAATCCTTATTGTCCTTGATCAAAACCCCGGTTATGGTTCCATTGCCTTCGGGCAAAAGATGAGCTTGAAAATCGGCGTACCCACTATTCAGTAGTTGAAGTTCCAAATCTTCACAATTGATCAATGTCCTTATAGTTTCCTCCTCCTTAACAGCAAAGGTTTGTCCCAATTCGTCCAATACAATTTCCATATTGTCCAACCGGACCAAAGTACTTACCATGGAGTTGTCCAACTCACCGATACCAACCGATTTTGGTTGGATAGCACCCAATGGATCACAGGAATTAAATAAATGCCGCCCTACTATCGCTGCGGGCAAACGCCCTACGGAAGCATTGCCGAAAGCGTTAAAAACGCCGCCCAGTTTAATTACCCCTTTGCTTATTCCTAAATAAAGTCCCTTGCATTTTATAAGGATTTTGGATCCCACCTCATAAAACAGATGTGAGTCCCTGAGGTCAATTTCCAATTGCAGGCCCTGGGTAGGGTTTACAAGTTTGTCCTGGATGTGCAAGGTTCCAAAAAAGTTGCCGACCACATCGGAGGATACGACATATCCTTCTATAATCCAATCTTCATTGATCCGTATCAATTCATCCCCATAAAGCGACTTTAGCTCCCCTATGGTAAAATTTGCCGAAAGATCGGATGCACAGCCGGATTTGGGAATCTCAAAATTTGTATCCTTAACACAGGCCATTACAAGATATATGCCCAGAAGGCAGACAAGGTATGCAATATGACGAATTTTAAAGCTCATTGTTCCAATATTTCTTCCCTGTCCTATAGTTAAGAACTGCCTTAGGCAAAGCCTGCAGAGAATTATTTAGATTAAAAACTAATGGCGAAATTTATAAAATAGGTACGCCCGTAACCGTACCAATATTTAGGGGCAAATGAGGGGTTACCACTTAAATTGTCCTGTTGCAACTGCCCAAAATTACCGTTCCTACTTTGTTCGTATCCCCCAGTTCTAAAAACGGCATCAAAAACGTTGTTAATACTCGCAAATACACTGATATACCTCCCCTTTTTCAACCAGGATTTGCCCCCCACCATATTCAACAAATAAAAATTGTCCAATTTATCCTGGAACAATAAGCGTTCTACATTTTCATCCGTGGCATCGGGAAATGCGGAACCCGTATCCGGATTTAAATAAAAACTCCGTGTCCTTGTCAGTGTTGAAATACCGGCATAATTATTCCCCAAATAATTGGCAGTGGCCCCTACCCACCAATATTTGGGGTCTCGGTATTCCATCCCCAGGGCAAATGCCTTTTGAGGCCCTTGGGACAATTTGTAATCCTTTACCTCGGCGGCCCCTAAATCTATATTGCCTTCGGGACTAAGGATTTCTTCCTCTGCCCCGGCAGTATCAAAATTTATGCTTACAAAAGGATCACTGGCATAAAGATATTTACCTACGGCGGCAACAAAGGATAATTTCACGGTAGATGAAAGCTGATATTCCAATCCCAGTTCCGTTCCCAAATGTAATTTATCCAAATCCGTAAGGACTTCCTGTACAAAATCACTGCCCACCCCTGCATCCACAAAGAAAAAATTAATGTCGGTACTATTCTGAAATCGGGTATAATAGCCGGTCAGGCGTCCCGTTAAACTTGGTAACCTAATATAGTAGTTGAAATCGGCAGTTGTAATTTTTTCACTTTGAATATCATTTACCACCTGATTGTTCTCCCTTGGGTTTATAAAGACATTTTGATAGACCGGGGGCTTGGTCAAATACGCCCCATTTAAGGTTGCCCAATGCCTTCCGCTAAATTTATAGGTAAAGCCCCCTTTGGTCCCGAAATTGGAAAACTCCACTTTTTCTCCCTTTCCCAAAGAGTTGTTCAAAAAGCGTTCGTTCCTAAATTTACCGTTCCGCTGATAATGGGTCGAGGTATAATTAGCACCCAGAAAAACTTCCCATTTCGAAAACTTTAAACCCAATTGTGCAAAGGCATCATAGACTTCGGCGTTAATATTATAATAATAGTTGAATACATTGGATGCCGTTTTATTGGGATTACCGTCCAAATCGTTCCTTGTGTTTGAAAATGGGTCTACATCCTCATGAAAATCGGCCCCCAACAAATCGTTTATTTCGGCGTAGTTGTCCGAGTCCAAATTAGTGTAATGTCCCCCCAAATCAATTTTGAGGTGGTCATTTACAAGGTAATTACCTATGGTGGATATAGTAAACTGTTGGTCTTCATTGGTGTCATCGTAGAAAATATAAGCGGCTTTCCCTTGGGCGGACAGACTTGAATTTGCCCGGTACAGATCGTTCCAATTTAACTGTGGATTTTTCAAAAACCCCTCTTTGGCCATATTGGCCGATATGAAGTTGGCACCGATAGGACTATTTATATAATAACTTGGCAAATATCTGTAATACGTTTTATCTGGGTTTGGGGCATTATAGTAGCCCAGCCTTCCCTTGGAATTTGTTCCAAACTGATAGGACACTCCAGTGTTCAGGTTTAATCTTTTGGTGTTATAATAGTGATTGAACATAATTATGGGCTCTACGATTTTTCTTTCCCTGGAGTTTCTGATTTTACCATTTTGAGTACCCCAAAAGGGATTATATCTTTTTCCTGCCAACTCAAAAACCTCTTGGGTAATGGCGGAAGATCTTCCCCGGCGGTTGGAAGCCCAAATGCCCGTTAGGTTCATACTGTGTTCATCGGACAATTTGTATTCAAAAGCAGCAAAAAGGGAATAGGCATCGTACAATGTCCCATCAATATAACCTTCTTTGGCCCACCTTCTAGAGGCCGAAATGCTATAATGGATCCTATTTTGTATGTCGCCCGAGGAATAGGTAGCCATTAGTCGGCCCGCATAGGTCCTATTGGATGCCGAGGAAGATAAACGCATCCCTTTCCTAAAAGTGGATGGCCTGGTATTAATATTCGTGGTGCCCAAAATACCTCCGAAGGAGTAATCCGATGCCTGTAACCCATGGGTGAATTCCTGGTTCCGTGTTACATCATTAAGACCTCCCCAGTTATTCCATTGAGGACGTCCGTCCATCAATTTGTTCATGGGAATCCCATTTAGAAGGATAACGCCATTTTCCGATCCATAGCCACGTACACGAAAAAAAGCCTGTCCAAAATCGAATGCCGCCCTATTTAGAAAAACATCCCTGGTGGCCTGCAGCATACCGGAGGTCATTGAAATACTCTCATCTTCCAATAAATCGGAATCCGTTAATGTAATTAAATTATCCGTTTTCTCCTGGGCGATATCCCGATCCAAATAAATAATACCCAAGTCCAAATCTTCATTAACTATGGTAATGGGCATCCTTTTAATTATATAATCCTGTGCGCTAATATGAAGTATATAATCTCCGGGCAGTTCTAGCAAAAGCACAAATTTTCCATCGGGTTGATTGGAATGTGCAGAGGTAATAGTTGAAATTTCAATTTTGGCATACCCAATGGTTTCTTGGGTTGCCATATCCTTCACAAAACCCTTTACATAGTATGTTTCCTGTGAACTGCTCCAGGCGACCTGCAGTAATAAAAAAGATATTGCCAAACTTTTTTTCATTGATGAATATGAAATATTTTAACAATTAGGGTATAAGATATTAATATTTGAAAGATTATTCTTAATTTATTGTAAGAAAAATTATATTATAGTATTGATTTTTAATAAAATAGATTGATCCATGAATATTTTTTGCGCATTATTTGTGATCTATTTTACTATTGGCAGTGTCTTGGCTCAGGAAGCTAAGACCTATAGGATAAGAACCGTGGCCTTTTATAATTTGGAGAACTTATTTGATACAGCCAACGATACATTGATCCTGGACGACGATCGTACCCCGGATGGAAAGGACAATTGGACCACGGCAAGGTATACGCAAAAAATACACAATATGACCAAGGTATTGTCAGAAATAGGCAGTACGGATGCCCTTGGCTCCCCGGATATTATTGGACTATGTGAATTGGAAAACAGGCAGGTACTCGAAGACCTGATTACCCATCCCCATCTTAGGGAGATGGACTATGGCATAGTTCATTTTGACTCCCCGGATAAACGTGGGATCGACGTGGCCCTCCTATATAAAAAGGCAGTTTTTCTGCCCAATTCCTTTGCCAGTTTGAGACTGGTGCTGACCAATGAAAACGATTATAGGGATTACACGAGGGATCAATTGGTAGTAGGCGGTATTTTGGATGGGGAGGAAATGCATTTCATTGTAAACCATTGGCCTTCCAGAAGTGGAGGGGAAGCCAAAAGCAGGCCCAATAGATTGGAAGCCGCCAGATTAAACAGAAAAATAATAGATTCCATTTTCAAATTTAATCCAGAAGCAAGAATAATTAGCTTGGGCGATTTTAATGACGACCCAGTGGACGATAGCTTTAAGAGGATATTAAAAACCAAGGGAAAGGTGGATGGGCTGCAACCCAATGATCTGTTCAATCCCATGGAGAACCTCTATAAAAAAGGAGCGGGATCACTCGCCTATCGCGATAAATGGAACCTTTTTGATCAGATATATTTTACCGCCAATATAACCCAAAAATCCCAGGATAGATATCGATTCTGGAAGGCAGGTGTATATAATCCGACTTACCTCATCGATAAAAAAGGCCGGTACAAAGGATATCCCTTACGAACCTATGCAGGAGGGAGCTATATTGGCGGATATAGCGATCATTTCCCGGTCTATATCCACCTAATTAAGGCTGTAAACTGAATATTACTGAGGGAATTTAATTTTAATGTTTCTCCATTTCACTTTTATACCGCCCCCATCGTGGATCTGTAGGGCTATGGAACCTTTACCTGCCCCTATCTTTTCATCAATAATAGTAACCATTTCGGTACCATTTAGCCATGAAGTCAACATATTGCCATCCAGCCGAATTCTCATAGTATTCCACTCTCCTTCCTTAAGCACCTTGTCCTTTTCCGGATCGGGCTTAATAAGCCAACCCCTTCCATAGGATTCATAGACACCGCCGGTATCATGGCCGGGAGGAGCAACCTCTACTTGCCATCCGTTAACTTTGGTGCCATCAACGGTAGACCTAACAAACACCCCACTGTTCCCATTGGCTTCCTGCTTAAACTCCAGGGTAAGGTCAAAATCGTCATAATACTTATCCGTGGCCAAATAGCCATACTGTTTGTCCGGTCCGCTTTCAGAAACAAGCAGTCCGTCTTCCACGTACCATTTTTCGGTCCCATAGACCGTCCAGCCCGATAGGTCCTTACCGTTAAACAGGGATATTTCCTGGGAGATCCCGGGCATGGCCATAAGGGCCAAAACTATAACTACTAAATTTTTCATATGGTACATAAATTAGGTTTGTGATTTACTCGATAATCGAGATTTAAATGCTCCGACGCTTGCGTCGAAATCAAACTTGAATTTCCTTTCAATGCCTCGTGTCCCGATAGCTATCGGGATTGCCCCGAGGTAGTTTACTATTCTTTTTTGATATTGTTACATTGACAAATGATCTGTCCCTAGCTCAAAGAACCTTAATGTCAATAGGGACAATTAATTAAGCCATTGCGCCCATGGTATTCTACTTAGGATAAGGATCAAGCCCAAACCGTAAAAAATGGTAATGGTCTTAAACTTTCTTTTTCCTTCCAATATTTTCTTGTGTTTGGACCAGCCAACTGTAATTAGGACCACTGCAATTATATTGATAAACGGATGCTCTACGGCCAATAAACGGGATGCAGCGTTTAATCCGCCCATCCCCAAAGTTTTAATGGCGTTCAACCCATTGGAAGACACAAAATAGAGTACCAGACCTACCAAGAGCTGTAGATGTGCCAAAATCAGGGCAAACAGGCTAATTCTAAAATCCTTGGTCAAGGTAAAGTCCTTTTTTCCCGTCCAACCCAAAATAGCATTGGCGACCGCCAAAAAAAGAACGGCCAAAGCAACATAGGCCAGATAAGAATGTGTATTCAATAAAACTTCGTGCATGATTATAAGATTTAAGTTATAAATGTAAGGAATAATTCCTTTAAATCGAGTTCAAAAGTTTAAAGTTGAATGTTCAAGGTTGCGGTAAGCGGTAGGCGAAATTACATATAGCTTATGGCCTAAAGGACTGATTAAAATGCGCCCATAAAAAAACCGCTCCAAAATTGGAGCGGTTTAAATTTATTCAGGAATAATGCAATTATCCTTAGCCTCTCTTTAAAACATATATTTCACGCCAACCTGCAGTTGCCAGGTCTCTCTATAAAAATAGTTTTTATCGTAAGTTTTTGTTGGGTACTCTCCATTGACCCGAATAAAAGAAAACGTAGGCTCATTGTTGGCATCGACACCTTCGTAAGTTAAGATCCTACCGTTGTTGGAGATATTGTTATTTTTGGTAACGCCCCATTCTGAATTTATCAAATTCCCTACGTTTATAAAATCCAAACTGAACTGCAGGGTATTTTTGCCCCCCCCTATATTGAAATAATAATCACGCAACAACCTAAGGTCAAAATTATGTACCCACGGATTTCTTGCCGCATTTGCCTTAGCATACCCCCCTTTATTTGCTTTTAGGTATTTATCTTGTGCCATAAAGTTAAAAAATGCATCTTCATCGGCAGCATTGACAAAATTGATTTCACCTCTTTGGGCAGGGATATATATCAAATCATTGGCCATTCCATCGCCGTTCATATCGTTTGTATAGGCAAAGCTATACCCGTTGGTAGAATTACCGGAATAAAACAGGTTGATGAAAGTAGCCGATTTCAATGAATTGTTCCACCAGGGCAATTTATAAGAAGCCGATCCGATAAGTCTGCTCGGCACAACATATTGTGAGGGCTGGAGCTTTGGCAAATGTGGACCGTCGACCTGGACCAGACCGGTATAGGCCGAACCTGCGTTACTTCCCGGCATACCGGAAATTTCATTGGATTCGGTGTAGGTATAAGCTGCCATTAAACTTAAATCCTCCGTGGGTTGTGCATTAAGCGTAATATTCCCTATAATGCCCCAACCTTCATTAGTATTGGAAAGCACATAGGCATCTCTTGAAGTATATGAAATATCATCGCTATCTGGGTATATATATCTATTATCAGGCCCGGAAAACCGTTGCCACGATGCATCAGGCTCCATTAAGTTATAATTTTTCAACATCACCCCATTGATGTTTTTCGTGTAAACACTCTCCAATGTCGCTGAAAACGGGAAGTTTACCGGAATTTCATAATCCAGGGCCAAAGAGGTTTTCCAAACTTGTGGCATTTTAAAATCAGGGGCCACACTGTTTATCTCGAACGGCAAAGCTCCGTCTTCCGGTCTAATGGTATTGGGCAGACCCAGTCTGTTAATCATTTCGTTTACATCGGTGATCATCGGTCCGGCCAAACCGGCCAAAGCAGGATCTACGGCATTGACCGAGCCATCGGCATTGTAGGTTGTTCTTGCCGTATAGCTTCCTTGTACCATTCCGGAGTTGGTCGGCATATTGGTAAAGAACACCAATGGCAACCTTCCCGTAAAAATACCTGTACCCCCACGGAGTTTCAGGCTTTGATCACCCCTAACATCCCAAATAAAGCCGGCCCTTGGTGAAAATAGCACATTGGCTTCCGGCCATTCGCCCGTATCAATTGTCCTTCCCCCAAAATCCAGATCGTAGATCGCATTGTTCCTAAGAAGGTTATCTTCATATTTTAGATAATCGGCACGGATACCATAAGACAACTTAAAGTTTTCGTTGATGTTCCATTCGTCCTGAAGATAGATCCCGAACTGGTTGAACGCTACTTCGGCAGTTGGATTTTTTTCACCATCGTACCCATATGTCAGTGCAAAATCCCTTGGTGCGGCCTGATTAAGAAAATCGTCTACACTTGCATAACGATAATATCCCGTTCCGTTCCGCATGTATGAATTGTTCGCCAATTGATGCTCGTAGCTTAAACCGCCCGTAATCTTATGGCCATCTAAATAATAGGTCAAGTTATTAATGGCCGTAAGCGTATTATTGTTTACGGCGTTGTTCCATGTGAACAGTTCATAACCTGCAGAAATGTAAGGCTCAAGAATTTGTTCGCCTCCCGTAGTTACTCCGTTCATAATGTCGATAAACGGAAAAGGCGAAGAATTTGTACCGCGGGCATCTTCTATCTTGGAGTAGGTAACAAGCAGTTGATTGGAAAGCTTGTCCGATATCCTGCTGTTCAAATCGAATGAAAATGAATTCACGATATTATCCATGGAATAGGTAGAATTGGAAAAAGCCATGGAATACTGCGAAATACGGTCCATGGCCCTGTTCCTGAAACCGGCATCCGTTGAATTTCCGTTTGTAGGGTTCCAACCTTGGTTTTTCGTGTGGTTATAACGTACACTTAATTTATTGGCATTATTGATGTTCCAATCCATACGGACCAATAATTTTTTATTGGTCTCATCGGCAGGATAGCTGCTGTACGAGCCCGGGTCGTAACCGTAGTTATCGATCAAATGCTGTTTTACGCGTTCCATATCCGAAATACTGGTACGCGACAACGACAGATCCAAATTGGCGACACCGTTTTCCGAAGGCCTCCAAGTGACCACTTGCTGCGGACGTTTTACGGATTCCGCATTTACAAAAAAGAACAATTTATTTTTAATAATGGGCCCGCCAAAGGTCAATCCGTAAGTTGATGTCGATTCTTCCGGCCGTGCGCCAAAATCGGTATCACCAATTCTATTGCCCCGCATATCCTGGTTGGTATAATAGGTATAGGCAGACCCTTTAAACATGTTGGTCCCCGATTTGGTGATGGCATTGATACCGCCACCGATAAAATTGGTCTGGCGTACATCAAAAGGTGAGACCACTACCTGTACTTCTTCGATAGCGTCCAGGGAAATAGGGTTTCCGCCTCCGGGCAAACTGGAGCTCAGACCGAAGTTATTGTTAAAATTGGCTCCATCGACAGTAAAGTTGGTCGAACGGCCGTCGCCGCCGGCCATGCTCATACCATTGGCATAAGGCGACACGCGGGCCATATCGGAAATACTCCTGTTAATGGTTGGCAGAGCCGTCATTTGTTCGTTTGAAATATTGGTCGTCGCCCCCGTTTTTTCGGCCGAAAACCTGGTTCTTCTTGCAGAAACGACCACCTGGTCCAAGGACACGCTTTCTTCGGTCAACACCACATCGTGTACATAGGGTGCCCCCAACCTTATCATGATATTATTGATTACGTTTTTTCCGTAGCCTATAAAAGATACTTCTATACTGTACGGGCCGCCAACACGCATCCCGGGCAAATTGTACAACCCTTCGCTATTTGTTACACTCCCATAAACGGTACCCGAAGGGGTGTGCGTGGCAACCACCGTGGCTCCCATAACCGGACCATCGGTATCCGTAACCCGGCCGTTCATACTCGAAGTGGTTACTTGGGCCGTAATAACCGTACCGAACAGAAATGTTACCGTTATTACTATAAGATCAATTGTTTTTTTCATCTCCTTAAAAGTGTTTATTGTGTTTTTAATGTTGCAAAAATGTTGTAAATAATACATTTTTGTGTTAAATCAAGATTAAATTTAACTCGATAAAATTAACACAATTTTAATATTTAAGGGAATCTTGATCGAAAAAATCACATATTAGATCCAGAAATCCGAAATTAGCCTTTTAACCCTTAAAAGAATGCAAAAGATGTAAAGTTGAGGCGTCATGATTAGAAACTTCCAAACTTTGCAAATCCTCCAATACCCTGCCCGCCAATTGTTTTCCAAGTTCAACACCCCATTGGTCATAACTGAAAATGTTCCACACTATGCCCTGAACGAATATTTTGTGTTCGTACATGGCAATAAGGGATCCCAGACTTTTGGGAGTCAACTTATCTATTAAAATGGTATTGGTAGGTTTGTTTCCTTCAAACACCTTAAATGGCAAAATTTCGGCTATTTCCTTTGCCGATATTTTTTTGTCGGACAATTCCTTTCCAACCTCCTCGGAGGTCTTTCCGTTCATTAGCGCCTCGGTTTGGGCAAAGAAGTTGGCCATTAATTTATTGTGGTGGTCCGTGTCCCCATACAGGGATGTCTTAAACCCAATAAAATCGGTAGGGATTAGTTTAGTGCCTTGATGGATCAATTGAAAAAAGGCATGTTGGGAATTGGTTCCGGGCTCTCCCCATATAATGGTACCTGTTTCATAAGTTACCCTATTTCCGTTCCTGTCCACACTTTTCCCGTTACTCTCCATGATCCCTTGCTGTAAATAGGCCGAAAACCTACTTAAATATTGGGTATAGGGAATAATAGCCTCTGTTTCTGCCCCATAAAAATTATTGTACCAAACACTTATAAGTGCAAGGATTACGGGTATGTTCTCCCCAAATTCAGCAGTGGCAAAATGCCGATCCATTTCATGGGCCCCCGTCAACATGGCATCAAAATTTTCATATCCTACCGCCAGGCCAATGGAGAGGCCAACGGCACTCCACAATGAAAACCTTCCACCAACCCAATCCCACATTGGGAATACGTTATCCGCATCAATTCCGAATTCCGCAATTTTCTCGGCATTGGTAGAGACCGCGGCAAAATGTTTGGATACATCTGCCTGTGTAGCCTGTTTTAAAAACCATTTTCTTATGGTAGTGGCATTGCTCAGGGTTTCCTGGGTAGTAAAAGTCTTGGAAACCACAACGAACAAGGTTGTTTCAGGATTTAGGCCTTTTAAGGTTTCGTATACATGATCCCCATCCACATTGCTTACAAAATGCATTTTTAAATGGTTACCGTAAAATTTTAAGGCTTCCACTACCATGGCGGGACCAAGATCCGATCCCCCGATACCAATATTGACCACATCGGTAAAGGTCTTTCCGGTATACCCCTTTTTAGTTCCTGAAATTACGGCATCCGTAAAGGTTTTTATCTTCCGTTTTACCTCGTAAACCTCCGGGACAATGTTAACCCCGTCTACTTTGACGATATCGGATTCTTTGGCTCTCAAGGCCGTATGGAGTACCGCCCTTCCTTCCGTTTTATTTATGATATCGCCTTCAAACTGTTTACGGATCGCATCCTTCAATCCAACTTCATTGGCCAATTTCAAAAGAAGTTGAAGGGTTTCTTGGGTAATCCTATTCTTTGAAAAGTCTACAAAAAAATCATTCCAGCGAATGCTGTGCTTCTTGGCCCTTTCGGAATCGTTTGCGAACAAGTCCTTTAAGATAAGGGCATCGGTATTCTCTTTATAATGTTGCGTGAGTTTATCCCAAGCTTCTGTTTTGGTCGGGTCGGTATTCTGTAAAGCCATTTTATTCGTTGAGTGTTAGCAAATCTTCCTCCGGTAATTCTATGTATTCAATACAATCCAGCTGACTTTTCTTAGGCCCTACAAATTCCAAATAATCTGCTTTTAGACTATCGGCTATAGGTTCGGCCGCCGGTAATTTTTCCTTTAACGGATCTACCTGTCGCCCATTTTTCCAGAACCGATAACACACATGCGGGCCTCCGGTATTCCCGGTCATGCCGATCCAACCTATGACATCTCCCTGCTTCACAAAATCCCCTTTCTTCACTTTCTGATTCTTCATATGTAGGTACTGGGTACTATAAGTCCCATTGTGCTGAATCTTTACATATTTGCCATTGCCCCCCCTTCTGGTAGATTCTATAACGGTACCATTGGCGGTAGCCAGGATAGGGGTTCCTATAGGAGCTGCATAATCCGTTCCCTTATGTGGCCTTACCTTATATCCATAATAGGCAATCCTTCTGTTTAAATTATACCTGGAGGATATTCTACTAAATTGCACCGGGGACTGTAAAAATGTACGCCTAAGATTTTTGGCCTGATCATCATAATAATCATTGATATTCTTTGTAGAATCCGACACAAAATTAAAGGCATAGAACGGTTCCCCATTGTGTTCAAAATAGGCCGCTTCTATACCACTGGCACCGGCATAAATGGTATCGTTGATATACTTTTCCTTGTAGATCACCTTGAACCGATCCCCTTTCTGAAGTCTAAAAAAATCTATGGTCCAGGCGTAAATTTCAGATAAATTATTGGTAACGTTATAGTCTATACCCTGTTTCAATATAGCTTCGGACAAAGAGGATTCAATAATTCCTGAAGCCTCGCGCTCCACATATTTTACCTTTTGCTTTTTCTTATAAGCCAGGACGCTGTCCCTAAAATCGACCACAGTATAGTTAATGGGATCATTTTGATATATAAATACCTCGGTATTATTGGTAGTGTCCTTGGACTTCAAAATTAGATAAGGTTTGCCAACAACTATTTTCCTAACATCAAAAGTGTCCCTGAAGTGTTCCGAAACCCTTGCAATCTTGGGATATTCCACCCTATTTCTCAACATGAGCTCCCCAAAGCTGTCCCCATTTTTAACGGTGTCCCGCAAGACCTCAAAATCTTCCATATTAAACCCAAACTCTTTAACTACGACAGGTTTCTCTATGGTAACCACCTCTGCCAATTCCTCTGTAACCGGTTTATCCTCCTTACATGATACAATAAAAACTATACTAAAAAATAGGCCCCAATATTTTTGCATTGCTATTCTATACTTTTTCTGGGTTAAAGATATGGTCTACCCATTGTTTTCCCCAATTATTTAACTCTTGTTTCGTGTACAATTCCGGAAAAAATACAACTTTCTGAAAACTTGGAGGCAAATATTCCTTCCAATTTGTTCCGCCGGTAGCTTCAATCTGTGCATTATCTTTGGTCAAATAACGATATGCCGATCCCATATGCATCAGTGGCCAGTTTATGTTGGCATTAACGTCCAAAGCTTTTAACGCTTCAATCAAGGCTTTATTATCCTTACTCTTCCGGGGCAATTGTAGGTATTTATGATATATGGTGCTGTTGCTCACCTGATTGGCAATTCGTATCAATCTCGGTGTATAACGATACTCAAACTGCTTTAAGGTAAGCGTTTTTTCACCGGTAACCAGATCGGTAGCCCCTTTTTTCCAATAGATGTGTTCGTACAACTCCTCAATACTGTTATTGGATGAGAAATTATCCCTTTCAGAAAATTGCACCAAGTTTTCCATGGGGGTGGCGTATAGTTCGATCATTCTGTATTGGGCCGACTGAAATCCGCTGGCCGGAAGTAAAGCCATTCTGTATTGCATGAACTGTTCCCTTTGCATCCCTTTAATCATAACGCTAAAGGAAGAGATCAGGACCTGGTAATAACTATTGATACGATTTGCCTTCTCTATAAAGAAATCCACATCTTGGGTCTTATCGTCCACAATTTGTTTTTGTTCGTGAAGGATAAGTTTAAAGTACAATTCTGTAATCTGATGGTACATAATAAATATCTCCTCGTCCGGAAAATGGGTCCTGGGTACTTGGATACTTAGTAGGGTGTCCAGATGTATATAATCCCAATAGGTTAGATATCGCTGATATAAAAGTCCATCCAAATAAGAGCTTAAGTCTTGTCCAGAATCCTTGTATTTTTCTTCTAGTTTGGAAATCTGGGAATCAATATGCTCTTTATTCATTTTAATCCATTATTATTTTAAATTGATGTTTGAGTCCGTTGTATCCGTCCAAATCGGCCTTTATGGACCCAACGCTCAATTCTGCCTGTATCCTTATAGGAATTCTATTATTGTCATTGGATACCCATAGGGACAAACTTTCCTGTTCCTTGAATACCCGCCCTGATTGTACATAAGGCCTAAACTTTAGGCATTCTACCTTTCCATATTTTGTTTTTAAAACCTCCTTGCCCAAGTATTTAAGCTTAAATTTAAAAACACCGTCATCATCATATAAGAGGTTTAATTGTATGGACTCCCCTTCAACCAAATCTTCTACTTTATAATTGTTGCGCAGAAAATAAAATGCCGAAACCAAATCCTGAATGTCCTCTTGAATGGTAAAATTAAACTTTTTATCCTTTTTTTTATCGTTTAGTACCGCAATATCCTTCTCATAATTAAAATTTACCTCGATATCCTTGGTATATCCCCCTTCATCAATTTTTCTTATAAATTTATAGGGCCTGCCATCTTTTTTATCAAAAAAGCTCTCATAGGTGTCATCCACCTTAAAAAAAATACTGGCAAAGCCGGTCGTTTTGCCATTTCCGACCACATGATAGACGGGGACACCGTCCAAATGGTTGGATTTTACCTGAAGTGTAGCGTAACTGGCATTTAGGATGCCGTAATGTATCCTGAATTTAAGCCATTCCCCTGTCTTAAATGCAGATGTGCCCTCCGTATTTTCAGGCAAATGCCCCTCTCCATCATTTTCCAGTTGTTGAACTTGGGAATTGATAGTAAATCCAAAAATTAAAATCAGTACAATACAAATTTTCTTCATCTGTTTAAATTCATCCCATTACAGTAACCATTATGTACCATCTGCCCAATAAATACATAAACGATCTTGATCGTGATATTCAGGGCCATAAGTTGCAATGGCCTATGTAACACCTCATTGCTCCTGTAAAATTAATAAAAACGATTTTACCATTATTTTATTTGATATTACTTGAACAAAATTTGTTCCAAAAATTGGCCCATAAAAAAAAGCCCAGTCGCAAAACTGGGCTTTTCCTAAATAACCAACCAAACTTTAAATTATGAAAAACCAATACTTAAAGTTGTAAGGGAACCACCCCTTACGAGTACAAATTTAATACAAGATTGCCTTTAAAAATAAGATTTAACTTACTTTAACGATTCTGTTAACACAATTTAATAATTGGATACCCAAAATTGGCAAAAAGTTAAGAAAAGGACTCCTTTTATAAGGTTCCTCGGGACTCTTGTTCCCTCTCTATCGCTTCAAACAATGCTTTAAAATTTCCCTTCCCAAAAGATTTTGCCCCTTTTCTCTGGATTATTTCAATGAACATGGTTGGCCTGTCCAAAATTGGCTTGGTAAAAATTTGGAGCAAATACCCCTCATCATCCCTATCTACTAGTATCCCCAGCTCACTTAAAGGTGCCAAGTCCTCATCTATGGCCCCGACCCTATCCAATATACCCTCATAATAGCTGGAGGGTACGTTCAGAAACTCGACACCCCTATTTTTAAGAGCGCCCACAGTATCAATAATATTGTCGGTGGCCAATGCCATATGCTGTACCCCTGCTCCGTTATAAAATTCTATATACTCTTCTATTTGGGATTTCCTTTTTCCGTCCGCCGGCTCGTTTATCGGGAATTTAATTCTTCCGTTCCCATTACTCATTACCTTGCTCATTAGAGCCGTATATTCGGTAGAAATATCTTTGTCATCAAAGGAGACCAATTGGGCAAACCCCATTACTTTGGCGTAGAACTGGCACCATTTGTCCATTTCATTCCAACCCACATTGCCAACTATATGGTCTACATACTTCAATCCAACATCGGATGGTCTATAAAAAGGATTCCAGGGTCTGTACCCTGGCATAAATACCCCCTTGTAGTTCTTGCGTTCCACAAAAACATGCACGGTTTCCCCATAGGTATGGATTCCGGATATAACCACCTCTCCATCCTTATCCCTTTTTGATCTGGGTTCAAAATAACTTTCTGCCCCACGTTTCATGGTTTCCACATAACTCTCCCTGGCATCATCTACCCACAGGGCAATTACCTTTACCCCATCACCATGGGCATCTATATGCCTATTGATATCCCCTCCTGATTTTAAGGGTGAAGTCAATACAATTCTAATCTTGTCCTGTTGTAGCACATAGGAAACCCTATCTTTTGATCCTGTTTCCAATCCTGAATAGGCCAAGGGTTGAAAACCCCATGCGGCCATATAATAATATGCGGCCTGTTTTGCATTGCCCACGTACAGTTCTATATAATCGGTACCGAGCAGCGGCAGAAAATCCTGGGCTTCCAGATTTTCCTTTATTAATTTCAAAGAGGTTTTATCAGTAGTTGCCATAGTAAATAGTAAATTTTGAATTGATATAATGCATAATCGGACAAGTCCTTGGCTATGAACTCCTTATAACCTATCTGATCGAAACGAAAATCTGCTATTTTTTAGCCAATTCAAAAAAGTTTAAATGAGTTCAATATATAAAGAAAGGTTGTCCGGAAAAGTTGAAAACAAAATTACGGACAACTTCCAGGTTGCGTTAAATTACCACATGGCCCTAAGATGGGCCGTAATATCAATTCTAAATTGTAGCATGATCAAAATCCTGTTTAACAAATATCGGAATAAATGTTGGCTTAAAACGTTAAGAAATGTCCTTATAATTTCAAAAAATGCGCCCAAAGGCCCTAGAACCAATAACCAACACTAAAAAAGAAATGGTTTTCCTTAATTTCTGGAGAATAGGAATAAATTACTTGAATTGGGCCAATAAAGGATTCAAAACCATAACCCAGTGCATAGCCCGTGTATTGGGGGGCTTTGAACCAGTCTGCCGTTCTAAAAAGGTCATCGCCAATATTGGCAACGTTTGCCGCCAACAATATGTGGTTCTTGGGAGCAAACTCATAATCCAATCGGCCATAGGCCTTTACATAGCTATTCCCTACCAGGCTTAAAAAATCGTAACCATAAAAAGGTGTAAAATTATTTATTAAATGGTTCCCAAACCCTCCCAATACAAAATCGAGGGAGGTTATAGGGGATATGCCCCATTTGAACCCCCCTTCCGATTCCAAATTAAGATATAGGTTTCTGGCCAAGGAAAATGCCCCGCCCACCTTGGCCTTGCCTATGGAAAATTCCTTGAAATTATCGTTAAAATCGGATGATAGGATATAAAAATGAAAATCCCCGTCAAAATATAATCCTTTGGTCGGGAAAAAAATATCATCATAGGTATCAAAAGTGAGCTGTCCATAGGTACTATAATAATTACTATTTTCAAAATAGGTCCTCTTATTTGGCGGAGTGGGCGCACTAATGGTGTCTAACTGCCCCAATGTCCTGGTGCTCAGTTTCAGTAATTTGTGTTCCAACCCAATGGTAAAAGCAAATTCTTCCTCTATTACGGTCTGTAAATATACCTGGTTGGTCAAATCCGAGGCGCTTAGGTTTATTTTTCTAATATTGGAGCTATTATCGACATCAAAATTGGATTTTATCAGATCAAAATTCACTTCCTTATTAAAATCGTCGAACCTGGAATTTATTCCAAAACTCCAATAAAAGCCCTTGTCCACATAATATTCCAAATTATACCTTAGATTGTCCCCAATGATAAAATCTACCGAGGCCACATCATCATCCATTAACACATTTTTCCTGGTAAGGTTTACCATACCCGCACTTTTGTAGAGATCATCAAAATGGACCCCCAAGCGAATGAACATTTTATCGGGATTTTCCCTTACATTCAAAAGCAGCTCCACCCCTTCCCCGTTATTGAGCAGTTCGTATTTAATGGACCTGAAGTTTCCGGTAGCGGACAAATTGTTGATTCCCTGCTGCAATTCCTTAAAGGTAATCCTATCATCTACGTTTAATCTTAATTTACCCTTAATGTAGGCCCTGGAATAATTATAATTCCCTTTTATCGTCAAGGCACTGACCAATAGTGTATCCTTTATGCCGGCAGCTATAATCTTGGGCCTTTTAATATCGGGATCCTTGGAAATTTTCAACAATTCCTCCATATGCAATCTGGCCGCTTCCTCGCCCTTATCCATGATTGCCCTTCCCATATCAAAATCGATTACCGAATAATCCTTGATATCCGGGGTAATATAAATATCGGTCTGGACCGATTTCTTTTGCATATCCCTAACCGTTCTGTAATTGTTTATCTGAAGTAGTATTTCCGTAGCACTCAACAGGGATTCCCTATCCGACAGCCCATGTTGTACATCCACCCCTATTACCACATCGGCACCCATCTTCTTCAATTCGCCCACAGGATAATTATTTACCACCCCCCCATCTATCAACACCTTTCCATTGATCTCTACCGGCCTAAAAAGTGAGGGAAACGTACCACTGGCCAAAATGGCCTCCGGCAAATACCCTTTATCCAACAACACCTGATCTCCGGTTTCCACATCGGTGGCAACACATAAAAAAGGGATCGGAAGTTTACTAAAATCATCAACATCCTTAACATGGTACAACAACCTAACAAACTCGTTGTAAATACTTTGCCCTCCCGATATTGCCTGGGGAATGGATATCTTAAACTTGTTGAACGGAAGTGTCAGGGCATATCTTTCCGAATCTTCCTTCTCATAAAATGTTTTGGCACTTCTGGGCACATTGTCCTGAATCAATGACTCGAAATCCGTATTTTTAAAAATAGAATCCAATTCGTTTGCAGAGTAACCCGAAGCATAGAGCGCCCCTACAATGGCACCCATACTGGTTCCTGCTATATAGTCTATTTTAACCCCGGCCTCTTCAATTACCTTTAGGGCACCAATATGCGCCAAACCTTTGGCACCGCCCCCACTCAGGACCAGGCCAACTTTCACATCCTTATTCCCAAAATGTTCCTGGGAAAGGATAAGGTGTGGAAAAATCAACATACAATATATAAGAAGCGACTTTAACATAAAGTTGATACAGCGGTTTTAATGAAAGGATTCATAAATTTTTTTGGCTTTGGACATTCCAATGGTCCGGGCCAAATTCTCTAAACTGGCCTCCTTTATCCTTTTTACGGATTTATAGCTTTTCAACAACTCTTGCACGGTTTTATTCCCTATCCCTTCTATACTTTCCAATTCCGAATTAATAGCGGCCTTACTTCTCTTGTTTCTGTGGAAAGTAATCCCAAATCTATGGGCTTCGTTTCGTAATTGCTGGATTATTTTCAAGGACTCCGACTTTTTATCCAAATATAAAGGAATAGGATCTTCCGGGAAGTAAATTTCCTCCAATCTTTTGGCAATACCAATAATGGCAATTTTCCTTCTTAATCCAAGGGTATCCAAACTTTTTAGGGCAGATGACAGCTGGCCCTTGCCTCCATCAATTACAATAAGTTGGGGCAATGACCGCCCTTCTTCCAGAAGCCGATTATACCTTCTATAAACAACTTCCTCCATGGAGGCAAAGTCGTCCGGACCTTCAACCGTCTTAATATTGTAATGACGGTACTCCTTTTTTGAAGGTTTTCCATCCTTAAATACTACACATGCCGCCACTGGATGGGTCCCTTGGATGTTGGAATTGTCAAAACACTCTATATGCCTCGGCTCCGTGGAAAGTCGCAAATCCTTTTTCATTTGCGCCATTACCCTATTGGTATGCCTGTCCGGATCGATAATCTTTATCTGTTTAAACCTATCCTGCCTAAAGAATTTGGCGTTGCGTTCCGATAGTTCCAATATCTTCTTTTTATCTCCCAGTTTGGGTACTACCACCTTTAGGTGGGATTCCAGGGCCACCTCAAAAGGGACATAGATCTCGGTTGATCTGGAATTGAAGCGCAGTCTAATTTCAATTATTGCCAATTGAAGTAGATCCTCATCCGTTTCATCCAATTTCTTCTTGATTTCCATGGTATGGGAACGTATAATGGAACCATGGGACAATTGTAGAAAATTAACATAGGCAAAGACCTCATCTGAAATTATGGTAAACACATCCACATTATTGATCTTGGGATTTACAATGGTGGTCTTAACCTGATAATTTTCCAAAACCGTTATCTTATCCTTCATAAGCTGCGCTTCTTCAAACTTCATCCCACTGGCCAATAATTTCATGCGACTTTTAAAATAATGCAGGGAGGATTTAAAATTCCCTTTGATAATTTCCCGGATCTCCTGGATTTGACGATTATATTCCTCCTCCGTTTGATACCCTTCGCAAGGACCCTTGCAATTTCCCAAATGGTATTCCAGGCATACCTTATATTTCCCGGCCGATACTTTATCCTGTGCAAGATCATAATTGCAAGTGCGCAAAGGATAGACACTTTTAATAAGGTCCAGCAAGGTATGAATGGTCTTCATGCTTGTATACGGTCCAAAATACTCCGATCCATCCTTGATAAATTTTCTGGTAGGAAAGATTCTTGGAAACTTTTCATTTTTTATGCATATCCATGGAAATGTCTTATCGTCCTTAAGCAGAACATTGTATCTGGGACGGTACTTTTTAATTAGATTGTTCTCCAATAACAGCGCATCGGATTCGGTGGGCACTACGATATGCTTAATAGACTTTATTTTCTTGACCAGCACACGGGTTTTTCCCTGCTCGTGCGTTTTATTAAAATAGGAGCTGACTCTTTTTTTAAGGTTTTTGGCCTTGCCAACATATAAAATCCTGTCCTCTACATCATAAAATTGATATACCCCGGGAGTGTTAGGAAGCGAACTTAACTGTACTTCAATGGGTATATGGGACATGTATTCAGATATATTTTTCTTTACTAAGGAAAATTAATATGTTTTTGGCAAAAGACACAAAGATTATCGTTTTTTAACTAGGATGTTGGGATTCCGCCCATTTAATTATGGAAATCTGCCATTTTGTAATAATGTTCCATGACAATACAAAAAATAGATGTTTTAATTTAATATAACATTCAATCCAATAAAATTCGCTAAGTCGAAAAAAATGTCGATTAAATACATAGGCATGTTAAATTATAGATCCCTTTCTATATTTTATAAGGTATTGACAAACAGTGTGTTATATATATTTGATAATGAAATTCAATTAACAAATAATTCAATATCCTAAATATTTGTTAAAAATGATGTATTTCGTCGACAAAACGATACCCTTTATGGAGCATTTCATATATTTTTAATTATATTTAGAAAATTAAAATTACTTAACGCATGGACAACTATATAATAACCTTGGGCACCTACTTAATTCTTATGCTTTTTTTCAAAATTTATTATGCAGTGGCCTCCAAGGAATAGTGGTCCCAATTAAACCCTGCACCCAATAGCCCCGAGTTTAACCAACCCCTATGTTGAAAAAAGATTTGCGTTTAATCTACACCGAACGCCGAGAAAATCTTACTTCACGAACAATATCAGATTTAAGCTTGTCCATAGCCAATAGGCTGCTACAACTACCTATTTGGAATTATTCCTATTACCATCTATTCCTTTCCATTACGGAAAAAAAGGAAATAGACACTAGTTTTATCATGTCCATTTTACAGGGCAAGGACAAAAATATCCTTCTTCCGAAAATAGTGGACGACCAAAATCTTGTCAATTATTTACTTACCGATAATACGCCCATAAAAAAAAATCGCTGGAACATCCCAGAACCGGTAGATGGAATAGAAGTGTCTCCAGAAAAAATCGATGTGGTCTTTCTTCCGTTAATGGCTTTTGATGAAAAGGGCCACAGAGTGGGTTACGGCAAAGGATTTTATGATGTACTTCTCAACAAATGCAGACCCGATGTTGTTAAGGTGGGACTTTCCCTGTTTACGGCAGAAGAAAAAATTGAGGATATAGGTACGCACGATGTACCCTTGAACTTTTGCGTTACTCCTGATCGGGTTTATCACTTTTAGCGTCTCCAGAGCTTTCCCCAAAGGCTCTCTTATTAAATACGATCAAGATTCCCACACCGGTACTGATCGCTGTATCCGCAATATTAAAAACAGGTTCGAAAAAACGAAAATTATTCCCTCCTACCACAGGTACCCAATCCGGCCACACGGAGTCTATCATAGGAAAGTAAAGCATATCTACCACCTTTCCGTGAAATATACTGCCATATGGTTCCGAAGAAAATGCCGTAGCTACCTGTGAATAGCTATCGTTAAAGATCATCCCGTAAAAAACGGAATCCAAAATATTTCCAAGTGCTCCGGCGAATATAAGGGATACCGCCAGTATCAAGGTTTGTGAAGAGTTCTTTTTTATGGTATCGAACAACCAATAACCTATTCCAACAATCGCGAACAACCGAAATATGGTAAGTACAAGTTTTCCTACTTCATCGGATATGGGCAGCAAATCGCTCAGTTTGGTCCCCCAGGCAGCACCTTCGTTTTCTATAAACAAAATCTTGAACCAACTAAAGACATCTACCGACTCTCCCAAAACAAAGTTGGTCTTTATATATACTTTGCTTATCTGGTCTATAGCCAAAATGGCTATTATGATTACTAGGGATTTTTTTAAACTCATTACTTAAAAGATAGATTCGGCAAAAATAAACATATTATTCGGTTTTCCTTATGCTGATATCCCCTGTAACTGAATTCAGTGTAAAATGATCATCCCCCGTAGCAAAATCTTCCCGTTCAATTTTTCCATATTTTGTAGAAGCCAAAATTTGGGCATGTGCTGCAATTACCTCAATATTTCCACTTTGGGTATGGACATCCACATTTTCTCCCCTTGCGCTTAAAGTGCATCTGCCATCGGACAAACTAATTTTTAGATCGGTATAATGCCCCTTAACGTCAACATTGGTACTGGTACCGTATACCCTAACCTTAAGGTTTTTGGGAATCGATATCTTTAAGGAAATGGAAATAACCTTGTGGGCACTTAATTTATCGTTGGGGAAAACGAAATTGGGTTGAAAACCGGTGCTGACCGATACAGTTGCCCCCTCTTGTCTTACATTTACCAATACATCCTGTAAATACTCGCCGTCCATTGTCGCTTCCACGGTTACCTTAGGGGCATCCACTGTTTCCAAAGCAAGTGAAAAACAATTTTTGCCATCGATCTGGATAAAGGAGACATTGGCATTATCAATGGTTTTGACAACTGTTTTTTGGGCGTGTAAAATACCATGGCCCAATAGGAAGATAATAACGGTAACTAGTCTCAATATAATAAAAAAAAACGCCCTTAAAGGCGTTTTTAAATTTTAGGATTGCATATTTTTTGCTTCAATACTCAAGGTTGCATGGGGCACCAATTTAAGTCGCTCTTTGCTGATCAGCTTTCCCGTAACCCGGCAAATACCATAGGTCTTGTTCTCTATCCGCAACAAGGCATTCTTTAAATCCCTGATAAATTTTTCCTGACGAATGGCCAACTGGGTATTTGCTTCCTTGCTCATGGTTTCAGAGCCTTCCTCAAAAGCCTTGAATGTTGGCGATGTATCATCCGTACCATTATTGCCATCATTCATATATGAACTCTTTAAGAGTTCCAAGTGACTTTTTGCTTTTTCAATTTTTTCCTCGATCAGGACTTTAAACTCGTTTAAATCCTTATCGGCATACCTTACTTTTAATTCTTCGGCCATAATCTTAATGTTTTACTATAAACAATCTGGTGTTAACTTCGTCGAAAGCCACTTCTATTCCCTTTTCCAGGCTTTCTTCAAAATTAAGTTCTGCTGCCAAGGTCTCGGTTTTAATATATGCCATATTACTTTCTACCGCCTCCTGGACAAATCCATTTTTCAATAATTTAATATCTATTTTATCTGTCACTTCAAAACCCGATTCCTTTCTCAGGTTTTGAATTCTATTGACTAGTTCCCTAGCAATACCTTCCTTTCTAAGGTCCTCATCGATAGAAATATCCAGTGCCACCGTTATTGGCCCTGAACTTGCTACCAACCAACCTTCTATATCTTGGGAGGAAATTTCTACATCCTGTAACTGTAAAGTAATACTTTTATTATCAAAATGCAGTAAAATTTCGCCTTCCTGTTCAATTTTCTGGATATCGTTTTGATTCAATAGTGCCACGGCACCGGCAATCAATTTCATATCCTTCCCAAACTTTGGCCCCAAAGTTTTAAAGTTGGGCTTGATCTGCTTGACCAGGATTCCCGAAGCGTCATCCAACAATTCTATCTCCTTCACGTTCACTTCGGACTTTATTAAACCGGCCACAGCCTCAATTTCCAACCTTTGTTTATTATCCAGTACCGGAATCATTATCTTCTGCAATGGTTGACGTACCTTAATCTTCTCCTTTTGTCGAATGGACAGGACCAAGGACGATATGGTCTGGGCCTTTGCCATTTTACTTTCCAGTTCCTTATTTACCAATGCGGCATTATATATGGGAAAATCGGCCAAATGTACGCTTTCAAAAGGCTCTTTCTGTGTTGCAATTGTTAAATCTTTGTATAATCTATCCATATAGAATGGCGCTACCGGTGCGGAAAGTTTTGCCACAGTGGTCAAACAGGTATACAATGTTTGGTAAGCCGATATTTTATCTTTTTGATAGTCCCCTTTCCAAAAACGTCTTCTGCTAAGGCGCACGTACCAATTGCTCAGGTTTTCCTGTACATAATCCGATATGGCCCTGGTTGCCCTGGTAGGCTCATAATCTTCATATGCCTCGTCCACTGTTTTTATCAGGGTGTGCAGTTCCGACAAAATCCATTGGTCTATTTCCGGCCTTTCATTTAAGGGAATATCTTCTTCCGAATAATCAAAACCATCTATGTTCGCATACAGGGCAAAGAAAGAGTAGGTGTTGTACAAGGTACCAAAAAACTTACGTTTTACCTCTGCAATACCCTCTACATCAAATTTTAGATTATCCCACGGGTTTGCGTTGGAAATCATGTACCACCTAGTGGCATCGGCCCCATACTCGTCCATAGTTTCAAATGGATCTACTGCATTGCCCAGGCGCTTGGACATTTTCTTTCCTTCCTTATCCAGCACCAGGCCGTTGGATACTACATTTTTATAGGCCACGGAATCGAATACCATGGTAGCTATGGCATGCAGGGTATAAAACCAACCACGGGTCTGATCTACCCCTTCGGCTATAAAATCGGCCGGAAAGGTCTTTCCTTCATCTATCAATTCCTTGTTCTCAAAAGGGTAGTGCCATTGGGCGTAGGGCATGGAGCCACTATCGAACCAAACATCTATAAGGTCGCTTTCACGTCTCATTGGTTTTCCGGACGGAGCCACCAATATTATTTGGTCCACAATATTTTTATGCAGGTCCACTTTGTCATAATTGTCCTCGCCCATGTCCCCAACAACAAAATCTGAAAAGATTTCCTTTTCCAATACTCCCGCTGCCACCGCCTTTTTCATTTCTTCCTTGAGTTCGGCCACAGAACCTATTATCAATTCCTCCTTGCCATCTTCCGTACGCCAAATGGGCAGGGGAATTCCCCAATAACGGGAACGGGACAGGTTCCAATCATTGGCATTGGCCAGCCAATTGCCAAATCTTCCCTCTCCGGTAGCCTTGGGCTTCCAATTAATGGTCTGGTTTAGGTTAAACATCCTATCCTTGATATCGGTGACCTTTATAAACCATGAATCCAGAGGGTAATACAATATGGGCTTATCCGTACGCCAACAGTTGGGATAACTGTGAACGTATTTTTCCACCTTGAAAGCCCTGTTTTCTTCCTTTAATTGAATAGCAATTTCAACATCTACAGACCGCTCCGGTGCTTCCCCATCGTCATAGTATTCGTTTTTTACATACTTTCCGGCATACTCTCCCATTTCAGGCCTAAACCTACCCTGTAGATCTACCAAGGGAACCGGGTTATTATTTTCGTCCAAAACCAGCATGGGCGGCACTTCCGGTTCTGCCAATTTTGCGACCAGGGCGTCATCCGCACCAAAAGTGGGTGCCGTATGAACAATCCCCGTACCGTCTTCCGTGGTAACAAAATCGCCGGCAATGACCCTAAAGGCATTTTCCGGATTTTGATAGGGCAGGGCATAATCCAAGAGCTGTTCGTATCTTATCCCGACCAAATCCTTGCCTTTGGCGGCCGCAACTATTTTGTATGGGATTTTCTTATCCTGGGATGAAAACTTTTCAAAATCGGCTTCACTTTCCGCTTCAAAAAATTTACCGCTAAACTGTTTCCCCACCAAAGATTTGGCCAAGACAACATGCACTGGTTCATAGGTGTATTGATTGAAGGTCCTCACCACAACATAATCAATCTTAGGGCCTACGGTCAATGCCGTATTGGATGGCAGGGTCCAGGGTGTGGTCGTCCATGCCAAAAAGAAAACCTCGCCACTCACCTCCTTCAAATTCTGTGGCAAGGTAGCTTTATCCGCTTTAAACTGTGCCACTACGGTGGTATCCGTAACATCCTGATAGGTACCGGGCTGATTTAACTCATGGGAACTTAAGCCGGTTCCGGCCTTTGGCGAATAGGGCTGAATGGTATACCCCTTATAAATAAGTCCTTTGTCATAAATCTGTTTCAACAGCCACCATACAGATTCCATGTACTTGGGCTTATAGGTAATATAAGGATCTTCCATATCTACCCAATATCCTACCTTTTCGGTCATGGAGTTCCATACATCGGTATACCGCATAACCGCCTTCTTACAGGCCGCATTGTATTCTTCCACCGATATTTTGGTGCCTATGTCTTCCTTTGTAATGCCCAATTCCTTCTCTACTCCCAATTCAATGGGAAGTCCATGGGTATCCCATCCGGCCTTGCGCTTCACCTGAAAACCCTTCATGGTCTTATAGCGCGGAAAAATATCCTTAATGGTCCGTGCCATTACATGGTGAATGCCGGGCAATCCATTTGCGGAAGGTGGTCCTTCAAAGAAAACAAAACTATCCCTGCCTTCCCTGCTCGCAACACTTTTCCCAAAAACATTGTTCTCCTTCCAAAAGTGCAATACCTCTCCGGCAATTTTCGGTAAATCTAAGCCCTTGTACTCTGCGAACTTCATAATAACTACTTCTTATCCTACATTTTAAGTTTGCAAAACTAATGATTTTTAACGTAAAATGATTCTGTTAAAAGCAAAAAGCCCCTTTGAAAAGGAGGTTTTAAAAAATTTTATAGGCCATTCGTATTATTTTTTTCCTTTAGGGCAATATATGCGCATGTTTGGATGGACTGTCTTATCTATTTGGCCGCTCGGCTATGAACTATACTATATGCCCTATGCTATACGCTGTACACAAAAATTTAACGCGCTACCTTCTTTTGTCGTTTAAAATGGTCTCCAAAAACTACTTTTCCTTTGGGGTCCGGATAGTCTAAAACAGGAAAAATTACGTATTTAATGCGTAGAACTATTTGAACTCATCTTGAATTCAAAAACTCAAGATGAGTTCTCTAACTCAAAAACCAAGAAAAATGAAAAAAGTAATTTTAAGTTCAATTTTGATGCTAGCTCTAAGCCTTTCATTTGTATCGTGCAGGGAAACAAAGGATAAGGCCAAGGATGCCATGGAAGAAACAAATGAAGCCTTGAAAGAAGTGGGTGAGGACATGAAGCAAGTTGGGGAAGAGATAAAAGGTGCCGCCTCGGAAGTTATGGACAATGCAAAAGAAGTAGGGGAAGACATGAAGGAAGCCGGTAGCGAGGCGGTAGATAAAACAAAAGCTGCCGTTAAGGAAGCAGGGGACGAAGTAAAGGATGCCGCTACCAAAGCCGCAGATAAGACCAAGGCCGCTGCCGAGGAAGTCAAGGAGAAAATCCAGGAATAACTTTCCCTATTTTTTAAACTTAGGTCCGATATTCATATCGGACTTTTTTTTAAAAGGTATAACCCACTCCCAGAATCAAATTAATTCCCGGTGCCACGATTCCCGAAGAATAGGAACGATATCTTTGATCGGTAATATTTTCCAAATTTGCGGTAAGATCAATGGCATTGGACAACTGATATTGCGATCTAAAGTTTAAGGTATACCAGGAAGGGGAATACGGATTGCCGTCTTGGTCCACCGCATATATATAATCCTTTGTTTTTTCGGACATGGACATATCCCGATAACTGATTTCCCCATTAAAATTGACAAAGAGGTCGGTTTTTAATTTTTGGTGCTTCCAGATTATATGAAAATCCCCAAAAGTTGGGGCCACATGTCGGCCTGGCGTGTCCGTCCCATCTTCCTCTTCTTCTATCCCATGGGTAAGGGTAAGATTGGCATTCACGGACAGGCTCTTGGTCAGAAAGGCATCCAATCCAAGTTCAAAACCGTAAACATAGGCCTTTGCCGCATTCTGTATTGCCTGCACATTTTGTAATTCCCCATTATAAACTATTTCGCTGTTCCCATTAAATTGAAAGTCCCTCCGGACAAGGGCATCTACCAAATAGGTATAGAAGGAGGCCCCCTTTAGCATCAGTCTGTCATTAAAATTTTTCTGGATCCCTACTTCCAAATTATAGGCATACTCCGGTTCCAGATCCGGATTGGGAACAACCACGGATCCAGGTTCCGAATCGAATATCTTACCAACATCATCTATATTCGGGGCTCTAAACCCCGTAGACCCATTGAAGGTCAACTGTAGATCCGATTTGGGAAACCAGCTAAATCCGATGCTTCCCGTTAGGGCACCGGTACTAAGATCGGCATCATTAAAGGGAAAAGAATAAAAAGTTTGGTCAAAAATCGCATCGATCCATACATGACTATATCTCAGCCCGGACAAAAAGGTGAAGTTGGGCTTGGTCCTTAACTCGCCGTTAACATAACCTGCAAGTGTTTGCCAGGTTGCATTGTCCGGATATCTCGATGCACCGGGGGAGGATGCCATCGTCCCTATATTAAATTCATTGCCCACAGAGCCTATTTTATTAAATATGTATTCCCCCCCATAGTAAAGCCTAAGGCTTCCCATACGTTTATTTTCAAAATCGATGTTCGCTGAAACGGCATCCACATTCTCCTTGGTCCCATACCTTATGGCATCGCCAAAATCCCTATCGTTCCTACTTTCCACAAAATTTTGGTAGGCCGTTGTTATTTTTAGCCCGTCATAAAACTTTCCCTTGCCGTTTTTATAGAATTGCAGGTTTCCCATAAACCATTTCTGCGGACCGTAGAACCATTCAGCGGACCGCAGGCCAAGCCCATCCCGGGATGGTCTGATAAGCCTATCGTATCGGGAATAATCGGAAGTTTCGGAATAATATGCGCTTAGATTGACATTCCAATTGTTATTGGGCTTAAAGAGCACCTTTTGCATTATATTAATTTGATCATAACCCGAGGGGACCTGCTTTTTGGGGTTTTTATTTTCCCATAGTTCATCCCGTCCATTTTTCGTAACTACGTATCGGTTCCTTAAATAGGAGGTTGGTCCATGGGACCCCATTTTAAGATCTCCAAAGTCGTTATAGGTAAGGCTGCTCAAAAACGCCCATTCCCTTTTGCCCAAATTGAAATCTACATGAAAAGTATTTTCGTTATTGGCCGAAGAAAACCTATATTTTGATTTTCCAGAAACCTGTAAGCTATCCGTCTTTGAAAATTGAGGGTTGTTGGTGTAAAAATTCATAACCCCACCAATGGCATCAGAGCCGTAAATTACGGATCCAGGGCCAAAAATCACCTCGGTACTTTTAATGGCAAAGGGGTCTATGGAAATCACATTTTGAATATTGCCCCCCCTAAATATGGC
>CBFGWQ010000026.1:0-29650 GCA_965652575.1 uncultured Arenibacter sp.
ATTAATTTAAATGTAGTACCGTTCCAGTTTCTTTTCTCTCTTTTCCTTATTCTTATATTCTTACTTCCCGTTTTTTTCTTTGGCTAGTGAAAACAAAACGGGAAAAGCTTTAAAACATGCCTAAAAACCAATTAGGCTGTGCGGTATCTCCAAAAATAGCGACCATATGGAGTACATTGCCTGCCTAAGTAGACTGGGCAAATAGCCCATGGTTCTTTTAAAGGCGGCAGTAAAATGTTGCGGATTGGAATAACCGACCTCATAGGCCGCCTCCGCTATGGAAATATTGTCTTCCACAATCTTTTTTTTCGCTTCTTCCATTCGTAAACCCGTAATGTATTTATAAATAGTTGTGCCGTAGACCTTCTTAAAATCCCTTTTCAGTTTTGTGGCATTGAAACCCGCCAATTCCGCTAAATTTATAATATTGAGGGGCTTTTTTAAATTTTTTCTTATATATGCCTCTACCCTAACCAAGGTTAAATAGTCCGCATCCGGTATTTTAACATTGCTTTCCAAAACTTTTGAGATGTGTTTCCCCAATAAAAAATCGATCAACAATGCCGTTAGTTTACTTTCCAAATACCTATGCCGCACTTGACCTGTATACGGACATTGCAGAATCTCATTGACCTTACCGATCAAAAGCGGGGATATAGGCCTACTTTTCTCCCAAAGCATAAAAGGTTTTAAGTTGGAAATAGCGTTATGTAGTTTTACAAATGGCTTTTTTAACTCTGATCGCAATAGGTGCTGCAGATAATCATGCGCGACATATATTTCAAAGATTTTGGATTTTTCATTTAAAAATATATCCTTTCCATCCAATATCGGCAAATAATACATATTGCAATAGCTCTCAGGAATATGAATCGAAGTTTCATCCGATGTCAGCGATTCATAGCTATACCCTCCTTCCAATGTGAAATGAAATTTTAAAATAGGACGATCACTTGAAACACCCACTTCAAATCTGGTAGACTCTGGCATCATTTTATGATGAAATGCTGAACAGGCTATCACTACCCCATCTTCTTTTTTATCTGTTTCAACTATATTGTATTGTACCGAATTTTCAATATAGGAATTTCTAAAAAAATCTTCCGTAACAATATTCCTATGCAGATATTGTTCATCGCCCTGCTTTTTGAGTCTCCATTTCATTACTTCCTTTTTCGTATTTAATAGTTCCTTTTGCGTTATTGCTGCCCAGAATCCTAGATTAGTTTTGCAAAGTCATTTATTTAGACTAAATCTTAATAGCAAAAATAGCTTTTTTAAATAATATGAAAAACATATTTACGGCTTTCTTACTTATATTTTTCTTGTCTGCCAGAGGGCAGGAAGCTTTGGGAACAATATCCGGTACGGTAAGTGACGCTACGGGAAAGCCTTTGCCCTATGCAAGCGTTTTGGTAGAAGGCCTAAAGCTTGGGGTTCTTACAGATGATAATGGACAATACTACATAGGCAAATTATCGCCGGGAAAACATAAGGTAGTGGCTTCCTATATCGGCTACGGTACACGCTCCAACACCTTTGAGATAGATAAAAACGGAAATAATATTAAAATTAATTTTGTCCTTCAGGAAAACATAGAGAATCTGGACGAGGTAACCGTTAGCGGCAAGACCAAGGAAACCGAGCTTGAGACCAAGGGCTTTGCCGTAAACGCTATAACCACAAAGGAAGCCGGACTTAGAAGTATACAGACCAACGAATTGTTGAATACCACAGTTGGCGTCAAAATACGTCAAAATGGGGGTCTGGGTTCAAGCGTTCAATACAGTTTAAATGGTCTTTCAGGCCGTTCAGTGAGCATTTTTATTGATGGTATTCCAATTTCCGTCTACGGTTCTTCCTTCAATTTAAACAGCATCCCTCCTTCCATGATAAAAAATATTGAAGTCTATAAAGGGGTCGTACCTGGACATTTATCCAGCGATGCAGTAGGTGGCGCCATTAATATAGAGCTTCATGATGGAGCCATAAATAACCTAAATGCATCCGTTTCCTATGGATCCTTCAATACACTGCAAGCAAACTTAAATGGTGCCTATAGATTCGAAAAATCAGGATTTACCCTAAAAGCATCCGCATTTCACAACTATTCGGATAACGATTATAAAATTTCAGGAAGAACAATAGTCGATATTGCTCCAAACGGAGTACAAACACCTATTGTAGCAAGAAGGTTTTATGATGCTTACCGTTCTTCAGGTAGTACGGTGCAAGTTGGATTCACCAATGTTGATTGGGCAGATCAATTTTTAGTGGGAATTACCGCCTCTGATGAATATAATGAGGTACAGCACGGTACTTTCGTAACCATATCGCCCTATAAGGGCCGATTTTTAGAATCCGATGCCTTTCTTGGAAATCTAACCTACCAAAAAGAGGATCTATTTATTAAAAGACTTGACCTAACCATTAATGGAGTATATGGCAGGCGCAACCGTATTATAAATGATACGGTTGCCCAGGCCTATACTTGGGCAGGGGAAAGACTGGTTGGATTTAATGGTGAATATCTTGATTATATCTGGGGGTCCCAAAATGAAAATGGCCCTACGCTGGCCAAAATTGTTCGTAACGTAGCTTCGATGCGATCTGGTCTTTCCTACGCTATCAACAACAACCACAAAATTTTATTGAACCATGTTTATAGCGGCATTGACAGGAAAGATAGTGATGAAATGGTATCACTGTTGGAAAACACCTTCCAACAAAGCAGTGACATTTATAAGAATATCATTTCCCTTAGCTATGAGCTGAACGCATTTGATGATAAATTCAAATTGAACGCCTTTGGGAAACATTATTTGCAGAAAGTCCTGAACACCAAACCCGTGTTTAATGATGACAATACCGAAGTTATTGATGAGGTTTACGAAAGTAACAAAGATTACACAGGATATGGGTTTGCCTCCTCCTACATTGTTGTTCCGGAAATTACCTTATTGCTATCGGCGGAAAGAGCTATTCGCCTACCCAGTGAAAACGAAGTTTTTGGTGATGCGGGAGATAACTTGCTTCCCAACCTTACCATTCAGCCCGAAACCAGCGACAATTTGAATATTGGTTTTCGCCTTGGCAAGTTTTACATTAAAAAACATGGGCTTACCCTGGCCACCAACTTCTTTGCCCGTAACATTGAAAATAGGATTGGACTACCTGCAAATGCCGATGGACTTAGAGAAAGTGATGAGTTTGTACAATATACCAACTTGGAGAATACTGCCGAATCCAAAGGAATTGAAGCCGAATTCAATTACACCTACGACAATAACCTTGGCTTCAACTTCAATTTGACCCGCATGAGTTTGACCACTGTAAATTCAGGTGTTGAGAGCAATGTTCCCAACGTACCCCTATTTACCATGAATGCCGGTCTGCGTTATTCCCTTAAAAACTTTGTCCAAACCAATTCATTGCTCAACCTATTTTACAATACCTACTATACTGACGAATTTGCCTTCAAGTTTGCCGCAGGGAGGAATACATCGGGGGAAGAAGAATTTCTGATCCCCGAACAAATCTCCCACGACTTTGGGTTCAGTTACACATTTCCTAAAAGGAATTTCATACTAAGCTTCGATGTAAAAAACATTTTTGACCAAGCTATATATGATAATCTATCGGTACAAAAACCAGGCAGGGCTTTTTATTTGAAGCTTAATTATATAATTAATAATCTTTAATCCTAATAAATTAAATTGAATATGAAACGTACCTTTTTAAATTTTAAAACCTTATTGGTCCTCTTTTTTGCGTTAGGACTTATAGCTGCCTGTAGCAGCGATGACAATGGCGGTGAAAACCCTGAAGTTGTTGACACCGATGGCGACGGTATTGCAGATGCAAATGACCAATGCCCTTCAGTAGCGGGAACAGCGGCAAACAATGGATGTCCTGAAGAGGAATCTCGATGGATTACTGTGGCAGGTGCCAAAATGGGCGAAAACCCCGGTGATGGGAATGGAGGAACTTTGATCTACTCCGTAACCAGTGC
This sequence comes from uncultured Arenibacter sp., assembly GCA_965652575.1. Classification (GTDB taxonomy): domain Bacteria; phylum Bacteroidota; class Bacteroidia; order Flavobacteriales; family Flavobacteriaceae; genus Arenibacter. Next base: position 4,013 of record CBFGWQ010000026.1, read on the forward strand.
AGAAGCCAAGGATCCAACCGTCCAGATAGATCCTTTTAACAATGGTTTCGTTGCCCCGTCCAACAGAACGGCCAGATTACAAGCTTCTGAAGACGGCAACACCATTTTTAACATTAGCTATGCTGGTGATACCGGTGGCAACTACACCAAATATACCGTAAACGGTGGGCAAAACTTTACAAAAACCGGTACAGAGGTAAGTATTGCCCCTTATGTAGGTACTGCCCCCAGATGGATCAAGTTATTTGATGGGGACAAAACGGGTTCTGCCGTTTACGTATCTACCGAACACCAAGTTGACGATAATGGCACCCCGGACGATGTGACTGATGACACTTATATTCGTACAAGCCAGACCATTGGTGTAGTAACTCTAAATTTGGTAGATTCCCAGATCAACAATTTCCAAGAACATGAGATCGGTCTGTCCGAAGAAGAAGAGGCCTTGGGATATTATATCTCTAGGATCGATATGCCTACTTTAAATGCGGCCGGAGACAAATTATACATAGGTGCCGCTTTGAGCAAAGTTGATCCTACGACCATAGAAAGCGATAGTGATTATGAAATTTTAGGCTCCAAGACCATTGTATTGGATTATCCTTCGTTATCGAACCCAACCATAATCACTTCTGGTGTAGGACACGGTAACACCAACGGATATCGAAGCATTAACTCTTTTGAATACGAAGGTGCGGTTTACCAAGCCAACCAAAACGACCCTGAAGGCTCGCACATTCTAAAAATTGGTGCTAACAATCAATATGATGACTCCTACGATTTTAATTTGGACGATGCCCTGGGTGTAACAGGTGCTTACGTTCTGGCTTGGAGGCCCGCTGCTAACGGAAAAGGAGTTTTGGCCTACCGTCACGATGGATCCGCAGAAGGTGTTGCTGGTCAACAAGGTTTTTTTGCCCTTATTGATTTAGAAGCCAGAACCGCCACACAAATTACCGAGATTCCATATACTGCGGACTTTTACCTGTTCCAATACCAAGGATTTGCCGTAGATGGAACAGAAATTTATCTTACAGAAGCCCCCGTTGGAGAAAATGGAAACATTTATGTTGTTGATACCGAAACTGGGACAGTAACCCAGGGAGCAGAACTGGTCAATGCTACGGGAAGCCACTTTATAGGTGCTTGGTAAATATCTATTAAACAATAACTTACCTTAAAATTCCGTGGGACATTTTTCGCCCACGGAATTTTAAGATTTAAACAGTTTTATAAAAGATTCCCTTCAATTATGAAAAGGAATTAAAATCCATTTGAAACTTATATCAAAAGCAATAATTTTGAAACTATTGATTACACAATAGATCCATTAACATCTCTATAAACCACAAATTTATAGAGTATGGTATTTTACATTTAAAAAATCTCATAAGAACCAAAATGAAAACACAGACTATTAAATCCTTCCTTCTTGGTATTGTTGCCGTACTTGTCGCTGCTAACACCACGGCACAACAAGACGATACCGATAATCCTTTTATGGACAGGAACTACTGGGCCTCTCATCCCAGTATTACCGATATTGACGGCAAAATTGCCCAAGGGCATTCAATCACCAAAGCAAACAGAGGTGGGTTTGACCCAACCACCTTTGCTATTTTTGGAGGAAACCCGGTAGCTACTATCGATCACCTAATACAAAAGGGAAATGATGTCAACAAACGTACCCACGATTCAAGAACATATCTTTTTTGGGCTGCATCCCGGGGAGATTTGGACGTAATGAAATATTTGGTTGAAAAAGGTGCCAAATTGGACCTGAAAGACTCCCACGGCTACTCAGTTACCCAATTTACTGCTGCGGGAGGCCAAACCGATACAAAAATCTATGATTTTCTTATTGAAAACGGCGCGGACTTAAAAAACGAAAAGGATCACGATGGCCGAAATGTACTTTTGGTCGCAGCTCCCAGATCGAAAAATTTGGATCTAATCGATTATTTTGTTGGCAAAGGGCTAAGTCTGGAATCTACCGACGCCCATGGCAATGGCATATTCAATATCACCGCCCAGGGTGGCAACATTGAAATACTGAAAGCTTTGGTAGCAAGAGGAGTTTCAACGAAAAAAAACTCCAATACCAATGAAAATGCCATCCTTTTTGCCAGTCGCGGTGGAAGGGGAAGCAGCAACGGCATGGAAATTTTTAAATACTTGGAGGGTTTGGGTCTAGATGCAAACATCACTTCCAAGAGTGGGGTCACCCCACTGCACAATCTATCCAGCTCTTCGGATGACCTTGCCATTTACCAGTATTTCATGGACAAAGGCGTAAATCCTAACACGGCAGACGAAAAAGGCAATACCCCTTTGTTGAATGCGGCATCGCGAAACAAGTTGGAAGTTATCAAATTTTTATCCGAAAAGACAAGTGATATCAACCATACCAACAACGAGGGACACTCTGCTTTGACCCTGGCCGTTCAAGACAATACCAGCGAAGTTGTGGATTATTTAATTTCCAAAGGGGCTAAAACATCTATTTTGGACAAAGACGGGAACAACCTTGCCTATTACCTTTTCACCGCACGTGGCAACACCCGTGATTTTGACAACAAGGTAAAAGCATTGCGCCAAACAGGAGTGGACTTTGCAAAACCACAGCCGGACCAAAGAACGGTATGGCATTTGGCCATGGACAAGAATGACTTGGACTTACTTAAAAAAGTGCAGGCCTATGGTGCGGATATCAACGCAAAGGACAAACAAGGAAATACCCCATTGCACTATGCGGCCATGAAGACCGAAAATGCAGGGATTTTAAAGTATTTGATAGCCAATGGGGCAGACCCTAGGGCAACTACGGAGTTTGGTGAAACCGCCTATGATTTGGCAAGTGAGAACGAGCTACTGATAAAAAACAAGGTCGACCTTCAATTTTTAAACTAATACTATCCTATGAAAAATATATTGATCAAAACTGTTGGAGCGTTGTTGCTCGTATCTGCACTTTTTGTATTATCCTCCTTTGTAAAGGAACCGGAGGTGAGTTATAAATGTATGATCCAAATGACCAATTATTCTGGTGAAAAGGCCTATATTGTTGTTTCATTGATCAATCCCGAGGGGAAATACGAAAAGACGCTTTACATACAGGGAGACGATAAGGAATGGTTTCCAGATCTAAAAAACTGGTGGAAGTTCAGCAATGGCATTGGTGAAAATGTAGATGCCATTTCAGGGGCCACCATTGGAAACGGTGAACGGAATATCATTTCCCTGGGCTTCAACGCTTCCCATATTGATGCGGGTTACAAAGTTCGCTTCGAGTCCGCCGTGGAGAATCAGGAATACTACTCCATAGATGCGGAAATTGAACTAAATTCGGCAACTATAAAGGAGAAAGTGGATGGTAAAGGTTACATCCGTTATATAAGAATGGTACCTAACAGCTAATTTTTATGATTGTATCGGTATGGAGGTATAGCCATTTGTTATTTGCCATTATATCTTCCGTTTTTCTTTTGATCGCATCGGTTACCGGAGTAATTCTGGCCGTGGAACCAATTTCTAATAAAATTGAACCCTACAGGGTGTCCGGGGCCGATGACCTTTCCCTGGCGGAAACCTTAAAGCATATAAATGGCAAACACGAAGAAGTATTGTCTGTATCGCGCGACCGAAACGGCTTCGTAAGTATAACGGCCATCGTGGATGGAAAAAATGATGCATTTTATGTTGACCCGTTTACGGGGGAAAGATTGGGCAGTATTATTCAAAAAAAGCCGTTTTTTCAATTTGCCACAAATCTTCACCGCTCCCTCTTTCTAAAATCCACGGGACGTTTTCTGATCGGATCGGCTTCATTTTTACTAATACTGATATGTATTTCGGGAATAGTGCTCATCGCAAAACGGCAAGGGGGGTATAGACAATTCTTTGCAGCTGTTGTCCGGGAGAACTTTTCCCAATACCACCATGTAACATACGCCAGGCTTTCCTTAATTCCACTTCTGGTATTGGCCTTCACGGGAGTGTACCTTTCCATGCTCCGTTTTGAGATCATACCCGACCCCAAAATTTCACTTCAGGTAGATTTTGATGCCATCCATGAGGAACCTATAAAAGATTTTACCGAGTTCGACCTCTTTAAAAATACACCCTTATCGGCACTTAGGGAATTGGAATATCCTTTTTCAGAATTTGTGGAAGATTATTATATGGTGCGCCTTAGGGATAGGGAGTTATATATCAATCAAGTTACCGGTGAGGTGCTTGCCCAAGGGAAATACCCCATTATTAGCGCAATATCCTCTTGGGCCACGGTTCTGCATACAGGAGAAGGAAGTATTTTATGGTCTATAGTGCTTGGCCTGGGAAGTTTGTCCATCCCCTTTTTAACCGTAACAGGTTTTATCGTTTACTTTAAAAGACCTAAAACCAAGATTAAAAACCTACATTCAAAAAATGAAAGTGAATATGTTATTCTGACCGGAACGGAAGGGGGCACCACACTTCAATTTGCCCAGGAATTGCACAAACAGTTGCTATTGGCCGGAAAGAAAAGTTATTTGACTTTGATGAATCAATACGCCCATTTTAAAAGAATGGAGCATTTGATAGTAATTACGGCCACTTACGGTCAGGGAGAAGCACCTTCAACCGCGGACAGGTTCCTCCAACTCCTTAAAAAAAATCATCAAAAAAAGGCTTTCAATTATAGTGTGGTCGGGTTTGGTTCCATTGCCTATCCCAATTTCTGCCAATTTGCTTACGAAGCCTATAACGCTTTAAGGGCGGCCAAAAATAGTACTCCCCTACAAGAAGTTTTTACGGTAAACGATCAATCTTTCGAAGCTTTTAATAATTGGTCCAAATCATGGTCGGAAAAGGCGGGATTGGAGATACAGTTGGAAAAACCGAAGCCAGTCTCCAAATCAAAACCGCCATCCACTTTTATTGTGGTCGATAAAACCGAAAATTCCGATGATGGCACTTTCCTACTGAGTCTCTCCAACCAAAATGGAGCAACACCCAATTCAGGGGATTTATTATCTGTGGTACCGGCAAATGGGGCACGCGAGCGATTATATTCCATTGGCAAATTGGATACAGGTACATTATTGATCAGTATCAGAAGACATCAACAAGGCCTATGCTCAAACTATTTGTATCAATTTGAACAAGGTGAAAAACTTTCCGCTACCGTGGTGGGCAATAGAAATTTCCATTTTCCAAAAAATGCCAAAAGAACCATCTTGATAGCCACCGGAACCGGTATTGGTCCGTTCTTGGGGATGATACAGGAAAACATTAAAAAAAGGGAAATTCATCTGTACTGGGGAGCCAGGACAAACGATTCCTTCAATCTTTACAAAGATTATATTGAAAGAGCGCTCCAAGAACGAAAACTTACCCATTTCAAAGCCGCATACTCCCGTAATCAACCTGAAAAAATGTATGTGCAGCACTTAATACAACGGGATAAGGATTTGTTTTTGGAAGTATTGAAAAATAAGGGCTGCATCATGATATGTGGATCCATAGCCATGCAAAAGGAAGTTTTACAGGAGCTACAGCAACTCTGCAACGAATACCTTGGTAAAGACCTTAGCCATTACCAAAACCGTAAACAGATTAAAATGGATTGCTATTGAACCCATTCCTTCCAAAGGTTCCCCGATCCTTGGGGTCGTCGGGCTATCCTGTCCGTCCAGACAGAGGTTGCGATTCGCCTGTGCCGGCACCGAAAGGTTTACCTCTCCTTGGGAGAGGTCAGGACTGCTTTTTGGCAGTCCTGGGTGAGGTATAATAAAAACCCCATATCCGATCAGGTTTTCTGCTTCTTTTTCTGGGCGGCAGGAAACAGGACATTGTTAAGGATAAGCCGATAACCGGGAGAATTGGGATGTAGCTCCAGCTCTGTCTTGGGATCCCCTACCCTATGCTGATAGTCTTCCGGATCGTGCCCCCCATAAAAGGTGAAGAACCCCTTTCCTTTGATTCCATGAATATATCTGGCCTCACCATTAATCTTGTTTTCCCCCAATACCAAGACCGTAGGTTTGATGCCCTCCCTGTCGAAAGCGGTAGTCTGCCCCATAAATCCCTTTACCAGGGCGGTATGGTTCTGGCATAACATGGTAGGCACAGGATCCCATTTTGCCGAGAAATCCATTAAAGAAAAATAATCCGACTCCTTGGGAACATCGCCACGCCTATTGGTCATATCTATGGAAGAAAATTCATATCGAAGCGGATTGCGTTCCAGGGTAAAATTGGTAAAGGCAAAAGTTTTTCCAAAGTCCAACTTAGCCTGGTAATTGGCATCCGACGGATCCCCATCGAACATGGGTTCACAAATATCCACGCCGTCCGCGGCCAGGGCAATATCAAAACTATCGGTGGCAGAGCACATAGCAAACATAAACCCTCCGCCAATAACGTAATTCCTTATTTTCAAGGCCACGGCCCGCTTTTCTTCCGAAACTTTATTGAACCCCAATTTTGTGGCCAGGGCTTCCGCCTGCCGTTTTCCTTCTATATACCACGGAGCTGCCCTATAGGCCCCATAAAATTTACCGTATTGCCCTGTAAAATCTTCGTGGTGCAAGTGCAGCCAATCATAGAATACCAATTTGTCCTCCAGAACTTCCCCATCATAAATCTGATCATAAGGGATTTCGGCATAGGTAAGTGCCATGGTAACGGCATCGTCCCAAGGTGAATTGTCCTTAGGGGAATAAACCGCTATTTTTGGGGCCTTCTCCAAAATTACCGTTTCTTGGTTTTGGGAAGGACTTGCAATTTCTTCCAATATAACCTGGGTCCGGGAATCTGAAACAATCTCGAAAGATACTCCCCTGATCTGACATTCCCGACGAATGTTTTCCCCATCCGGCAACAAAAAAGATCCGCCCCTATAATTCAAAAGCCACTGTACCTTTTGTTGTTTGGCCAATACCCAATAGGTGATACCGTATGCCTTTAAATGGTTTTTCTGACTCTCGGCATCCATAGGAATAAGAATGGACGAGGCGGAAATTTCCATCATAGAAAAAAGAACAAAGAAGAGGGATAAAAAACACTTACGCATGTACCTGTATCTTATGGGGATCTTCCCAAAGATACTGGAAAATTGATGCCTCAGTTTTGAAAAGGGGTTAAAATTTTCAAAATACCTTATTACTTAATGGGAAAAAGGGGAAGAAAGAGAAAAGAATTATCTAATATCTCACATCTAGTATCTCAATTCTTACATCTAATGCGCCCTAAACCAAAACCATAAACAAGATGTACCCCCTTTAAAACGGCACATCGTTATCGTCCTGCATGGCACCATCGTTCATGGAACTGCCAAAGGCCTCGTTGGCATTCGGAAAGTTTTTGGTGATGAAGGGATTATCATCATCGGCGTTCATTTTCGATTGAAATTCAAAAGGGGAATCAAAATCGTCCAAGTTGTCAAATTTACCTAAATGTCCAAGGAACTTGAGCCGGATATTTTCCAAACCGCCATTTCTATGCTTTGCCACAATAAATTCGGCCTGCCCGGCAGTTGGGGAGCGTTCCTCGTCATCCCATTCATCAATCTTATAATATTCCGGTCTATAGATAAAGGAAACAATATCCGCATCCTGTTCAATGGCCCCGGATTCCCTTAAATCCGATAATATCGGTCGTTTACTACCGCCCCTGGTCTCTACGGCACGTGACAACTGTGACAGGGCTATTACCGGAACGTTCAATTCCTTGGCCAAGGCCTTTAGGTTCCTGGATATAGTAGATATCTCCTGTTCACGATTACCTCCTTTTTGACTTCCCCCAGCGGTCATCAACTGTAAATAATCAATAATGATCATTTTAATATCGTGTTGGGAAGCCAAACGCCTGGCCTTTGCCCTAAGATCGAAAATAGAAAGCGAAGGGGTATCATCAATAAACAATGGTGCGGTCTCCAAGGCCTTTACCTTAACGTTCAACTGCTCCCATTCATGTTTCTCCAATCTTCCTGTCCGTAATTTTTCGGAAGATAGGCCCGTCTCCGAGGATATCAACCTGGTAATCAATTGTACAGATGACATTTCCAAGGAAAAGAAAGCCACTCCAATATTGGAATTCACCGCAATATTTCTGGCCATGGACAAGGTAAGGGCCGTTTTACCCATACCTGGACGGGCCGCCACGATAACCAGGTCACTGGGCTGCCATCCCGAGGTCAATTTGTCCAATTTGTCAAAGCCGGATGGAATACCGCTTAGACCTTCCTTGCCTGCAATTTCCTCTATTCTCTTCTTGGCCTGTATGACCAAATTCTGGGCCGTTTCGGCAGAACGTTTCAAGTTGCCCTGGGTAACGTCGTACAACTTGGATTCGGCGTTGTCCAGTAAGTCGAACACATCGGTAGCATCCTCGTAGGCTTCCTCGATTATTTCATTTGAAATCTTGATAAGACTACGTTGGATAAATTTCTGAAGGATAATGCGCGCATGAAACTCGATATGCGCGGAAGAAGCCACCTTTTGGGTCAATTTAATAAGGTAAAAATCGCCTCCGGCGCTTTCCAACCTACCATCTTTCTTCAATTGCGCCGAAACGGTTAATAAATCCACCGGTTCGGAATTTTCGAACAACTTAAAAATGGCTTCGTAGATATACCTATGGGCATCCTTGTAAAATACTTCAGGATGCAGGATATCTATCACTTCATCCACCCCCTTTTTATCGATCATCATTGCCCCTAGCACAACTTCCTCTAAATCAATAGCTTGAGGAGGTATTTTCCCCTTCTCAAGGCTAATGATGGTCGATTTGTCTATTCGATGACCAATAATGGGGTTCGTTTTTTCCATGAGCGCTAAATTATACAAATAAGAATTAAAAAGGGATTTGGGATGTTAACAGTTGTTCAACAAAATGCCTGTTGATAAGTTACAAAATTTGTTCATAAGCAAAAAAAAACCGGAGAATTTCCGCTCCAGTTTTTTTAAGCTTGTCAAAAAGGGATATTATCCATTAAACACTCCCATATTGGCATATTTGTCCATTCGATTTTTTACCAACTCTTTTGGTGATAACTTTTTTAATTCCTCATAATGCGAAGAAATTTTATTTTTTACGATCTCAAAAGTCTTATCCCTGTTGGCATGTGCACCACCTACCGGTTCACGGACTATCTCGTCTATCAGCTTCATCTTTTTCATGTCCGTTGCCGTAAGCTTCAAGGCCTCTGCCGCGATTTCCTTATACTCCCAACTTCTCCATAGGATGGAGGAACAGGATTCGGGCGAAATAACGGAGTACCAGGTATTTTCCAACATCAACACTTTATCCCCTACTCCGATGCCCAATGCACCTCCTGAAGCGCCTTCACCAATAATTACTACGATAATGGGAACTTTCAGACGGGTCATTTCCAAAATATTCCTTGCAATGGCCTCCCCCTGGCCCCTTTCCTCTGCCTCAATACCGGGATATGCCCCCGGGGTATCTATTAGGCACACTACGGGAATACCGAACTTTTCGGCAGACTTCATTAAACGCAGTGCTTTTCTATACCCTTCGGGATTGGCCATCCCAAAATTCCGTAATTGCCTTGTTTTGGTATTATACCCTTTCTGCTGGCCAACGAACATATAACTTTGATCCCCAATTTTACCGAGGCCTCCTATCATGGCCTTATCATCCTTTACATTGCGATCACCATGCAGTTCCAAAAAAGTTTCCCCACAAATAGCCCTAATATAATCTAAGGTATAGGGCCTATTGGGATGCCTTGACAACTGCACCCTTTGCCATGCAGTAAGATTCTTGTATATTTCCTTTCGGGTCTCAATGAGTTTTTTCTCTATCTGTTTACAGGTCTCGGAAACATCAACTTCACTCTCTTCACCGATTATCATGCACTTATCCAATTGCTCTTCCAGCTCCTTAATTGGCAGTTCAAAATCTAAATACTCCATAGGTCTATAGGTTTAGCTCTTTTTCAACCAGCAAATATAAAACTTTAATGGGAAGCTAGCCCATTAGTCGTTTTTTTTAATTTTTTTCTGTCTTTTAAAATCGCATTAACATGCGATACCATAACAAAGAAAGGGCATCAGTGCTTATTAACTTGCCGATGGCCGCTGTAAGGCCCCAAACAAAAACTATTAAAGTGTAGATGAGTTCAAATCCTTAGCTTAACGTTTGGCCTTCTGCAACAGATAAAACGCTATGGCCCCAAATATAACATTGGGAATGACTACTGCCCATAGGGGCGAAAATCCGGATTGTTCCGCAAGAGTCCCAAAAACCTTGTCGAAAAAGATGTAAATAAATGCCACCCCTATACCGAAGGCCAGATTTACCCCCATACCCCCACGTCTCTTTACAGAGGAGACCGCCACGGCAATTATGGTAAGGATATAAGCGGCTATGGGCAGGGACCAGCGCTTATACTTCACCAACACATAGCTATTGATATTGGAAGCCCCCTTTTTTCTTTGTACCTCTATAAATTTGTCCAATTCAAACATATTCTTGGTCTCGGCAATATAGGAGACCGGCGTAAGGTCATCGATCTTAAAATCGAAAATGGTATCCAATCGGCGTTTTGTTTCCACCACTTCCCTATTGTTCACCATTTTCCTCTTTTCATAAGAAGTAAGCCGATATACCGTATCTTTTTCTATCCATCGAATATTGGCAGCGGATATCTTAAAATCCAAGGTATTCCCTTCATTGAAACGCTCCATGGTAAAATTATATCCTATCTGTCTGGCCGGGTCAAAACTGCTGACATAGATGTAATCCCTTTCGTTCAACTGGTTAAAAATGTTGGTGGTTACCCTATCCTGTTTGCCTTTCTTTAAATACTTAAACTTAAACTCGTTGTATCCCACACTTGCCGGCGGCACTATAAACATGTTCATCAAAAACATGATTACAGCAATGATGGTTGCACCAATAAGATAAGGTCTCAAAAAACGCCCATAAGACACCCCGGAACTTAATATAGCCACAATTTCCGTATTGTTGGCCAATTTGGAGGTAAAGAAGATGACGGACAGAAAAAGAAAAATCGGGAACAACAGGTTTCCGATTACCAATGTAAAATTCCAGTAATACATTACTATTTCGGCAAGGGGAACCTCATTATCGATCATTTTTCCGATCTGCTCTGCCAAATTGGCCATTATCCCAATAGGGATGAACAACAACAACATCACAAAAAATGTTGCCAGATAGCGTTTAAGTATATATTTATCTATTATGGTCAGCACCTAGAGTCTTTTATCCATTTGTTTTACCATTACCGATTTCCATTCGTGGAAATCCCCTGCTAAAATATGTCTTCTTGCCTCACGAACCAACCACAAATAAAACCCCAGATTGTGAATGGTCGCAATCTGCTTCCCCAAATATTCATTGGCGGCGAACAAATGCCTCAAGTAGGCTTTGGAGTATTCCAGATCCACAAAAGTAGTTCCCATTTCGTCCAAAGGGGAAAAATCGTCTTCCCACTTCTTATTTTTTATATTGATAGTACCATGTGCGGTAAACAGCATACCATTTCTGGCATTTCTGGTAGGCATCACACAATCGAACATATCTATGCCCAGGGCAATATTCTCCAAAATATTGATGGGGGTACCCACTCCCATTAAATATCTGGGTTTGTCCTCGGGAAGTATTTCACAGACCACTTCGGTCATTGCGTACATTTCCTCTGCAGGCTCACCTACGGAAAGTCCTCCAATGGCATTGCCCTCCGCTCCTACCCCCGCAATATACTCGGCCGATTGCCTCCGCAGATCCTTATAGGTAGACCCTTGGACAATTGGAAAAAAGGTTTGTCCATAATCATAGGCAAGGGGCGTTTTTTCCAAATGCGCAATACAGCGTTCCAACCACCTATGGGTCATGTGCATGGATCTCTTTGCGTAGTTATAATCGCACGGGTACGGAGTACATTCATCAAAGGCCATAATAATATCGGCACCGATGACACGCTGAATTTCCATAACGTTCTCGGGGGTAAACACATGATAGGAACCATCAATGTGCGACTTAAACCTAACCCCTTCTTCCTTTATTTTTCTATTATCGGATAAAGAATAGACTTGGTAACCACCGCTATCCGTTAAAATATTACGGTCCCAGTTCATAAACTTATGAAGGCCACCGGCCTGTTTAAGTATTTCGGTCTTAGGCCTTAAATACAAATGGTAGGTATTCCCCAAAATGATGTCGGGATCTATCTCCTCCTTCAATTCCCGCTGATGCACCCCTTTTACGGAAGCTACCGTGCCTACGGGCATAAAAATGGGAGTTTCTATCTTTCCGTGGTCCGTAATAATCTCCGCCGCCCTGGCTTTGGTCCTTGTGTCCGAATGTCGTAAGGTAAATTTCAAAAAAGTCTGTTTAAAGTGGCAAATATAATCAACTCAAAGCCATTAAAACCTTAACAAAAAAATAAAGTTCCGTACGGTCCATGTGATAGTTGATAAAATATTATAAATCCCGCTTGTGTACCCAAAAGATTGCCATTACTTTTGGAAAGTTTAAAAAATTTAGATAAAATGCCAAAACTTCAAGAATTACAAGATTTGACCGTTCAGGTTCGCAGGGACATTCTAAGAATGGTTCATAAGGTAAACTCCGGGCATCCAGGAGGTTCTCTGGGCTGTACCGAATTTATCGTTGCCCTTTACAATGAGATCATGGAGCTTAAGGACGAATTTAATATGGACGGAAATGGGGAAGATCTTTTCTTTTTGTCCAATGGTCACATATCCCCTGTTTTCTACAGTGTTCTGGCAAGAAAAGGTTACTTTCCCATAGATGAATTAAATACCTTTAGGTTAATAGATTCCCGTTTACAAGGGCACCCCACCACCCATGAAGGTTTGCCGGGCGTACGTATTGCATCGGGTTCCCTGGGGCAGGGCATGTCCGTGGCCTTGGGAGCGGCACAGGCCAAAAAACTCAACAAAGATTCCAAACTGGTCTATACGCTTCACGGGGATGGCGAGTTACAGGAAGGCCAGAACTGGGAGGCCATTATGTATGCCGCTGGCAAAAAAGTGGACAATATTATTGCTACCATAGATTATAATGGCCAGCAGATAGACGGGGCTACGGAAGATGTACTTCCCATGGGGAACCTTAAAAAGAAATTTGAAGCTTTTGGATGGGAGGTAGTTGAAATCCGGGAAGGAAATGACCTGGAAGCCATTCTAAAGGGAATGAAGCAGGCCAAGGACAGGACCGGAAAAGGAAAACCGGTATGCGTCCTGTTACATACCATAATGGGACACGGGGTAGATTTTATGATGTATACCCATGCATGGCACGGAAAGGCCCCCAATGACGAGCAATTGGCTACTGCTTTGGCACAAAACCCCGAAACCTTAGGGGATTATTGATCACTAACCTTTTCCAACAAAAAAATTAAAGAAAGTACAGATGAAAAAATATATAGATCAAGGTAAGAACGACACAAGAAGTGGTTTTGGTGCAGGCCTGACCGAGTTGGGCAGGACCAACCCAAATGTAGTGGCCCTGTGCGCTGATTTGGTAGGTTCCCTTAAGATGGAGAAATTTATAGAGGAAAATCCGGAACGTTTCTTCCAAATCGGTATCGCCGAAGCCAATATGATGGGCATTGCCGCCGGACTCACCATAGGCGGAAAAATTCCCTTTACCGGAACCTTTGCCAACTTTTCCACCGGAAGGGTCTATGACCAAATAAGACAATCCATTGCCTATTCCGATAAGAACGTTAAGATCTGTGCCTCCCATGCCGGGGTTACCCTGGGTGAAGACGGGGCTACGCACCAAATACTGGAAGATATTGGATTAATGAAGATGTTGCCCGGAATGACCGTCATCAATACATGCGACTACAATCAGACAAAGGCGGCCACCATCGCCATAGCGGAACATCACGGCCCCGTTTACCTAAGGTTTGGCCGACCAAAAGTAGCCAATTTTACGCCGGTGGACCAAAAATTTGAAATAGGCAAAGCCGTTATGCTCAATGAAGGCACCGATGTAACCATAATAGCTACCGGGCACTTGGTATGGGAAGCATTGATAGCTGCAGAAAATTTAGAAAAACAGGGCATATCCGCCGAAGTGATCAACATACACACCATTAAGCCCCTTGACGGGGAAGCGGTGTTAAAGTCTGTTAAAAAAACAGGTTGTATAGTTACCGCGGAAGAGCACAATTATTTGGGCGGACTGGGGGAGAGTATCTCCGGATTCCTTGCTACCACGCGCCCTACGCCACAAGAATTTGTTGCCACCAAGGACACCTTTGGCGAAAGTGGCACACCTGAGCAATTAATGGACAAATACGGATTGAACAATAAAGCTATAGAGAATGCCGTTTTGAGTGTGTTAAAGAGAAAGTAATCAGATCCCCCCTGTAGGGAGATGAGGATTCTTAACATGGAAAATGGCAAAAACTATGGATCGGAACCCAAATAAACTGCTAAGGCTACCCAACAGCAATAAAGGTAGCTATTAGCGGTTTTTTTGTGCCGTACAGGTTCATCCTTTCGTGTCAAGATAATTTCTTTTTAAGTTAACCAAGTAAAAACATTGTGTTTAATATTACACAATGTATTCTAATTTTAAAAGAACACATTATGATGAAGAAAACAGTTTTATTAGCAGTTATTGCCCTAATGGGCATTGGTGTACATGCGCAAAAAGGTCCGGGATTCGGCATTAAAGGCGGCCTAAACTACGGTGCCAATGGCGATTATTTTGAATCTGCCGGGAATGCTTACGAAGATCCCAAGAGCAACGTAGGCTATCACCTAGGTATCTTTGGACAGATAGGGGAAAAAATATACCTACGTCCCGAATTGGTATACACCAAAACAAAATCGGACTATGAAAACAATAGTCTGGACATGAGCAAATTGGATCTTCCGGTACTATTGGGTATCAATATCATTGGACCCCTGAACGTTTTTGCAGGGCCCTCATTTCAGTATATTCTGGACACCGATTATGACGACATCACCATTGGCGATGTTGAAAACGACTTTACGGTCGGACTCAATATCGGCGCAGGGGTTTCCTTTGGCAATTTTGGTTTGGATTTAAGGTACGAGAGGGGCTTTAGTGAAAACGAAGTTACTGTTATTGACGGGGTTTTTTCCGGTGACAGAATAGACACCAGGCCGGATCAATTGATCTTGAGTGCCTCCCTAAAACTTTAAAAATCAACATTGAACAATAAAAAAAAGCCCTCGCAAAAGTGCGAGGGCTTTTTTTTATTTTACCTACCTCACCTATTCGTACCGGCACTGGCGGATTAAAAACCCTGCCTGCCCGGGGCGTAGTTGTCCTGGAAGTTTTAGATCAGTAATCTATTATCTATCCTTGTCCAAGTAATCGGGAACACCATCGTTATTGGTATCTCCCAATTCATCTTTGGTAAGGATACCGTCCCCGTCGTCATCGGTGTCCAAATAATTTGGGATACCATCCTCATCCGTATCATCATTAAACAGATTCCCATCCCCATTCAAATCTTCAAGAATCGTACTAACCCCATCCTGATCGTGATCGGCCGTATTGGTTGCCAACAGGTTTACTTCAAACATTAAGGGAGCATAGGTGGCCCCAGGGGCACTTCCGCTAAAATAAGCAATACCCGAAGGCATAAATATTAGGCCTACCCCACTTCCGGTTACGGTAAAGGTACCATCCCCATTTTCAATGATATCACCGCCCGATTTAAATTTAGGGATTCCTTCCTTAAACCCTTTAATTACCCCAGAATTACCGGAAACCCCGGATCCCTGCATATCAAACCATACCGGAGTGCCCAGTCTACTATCAAAAATAGTTCCATCCAAGCGCATTCCCTGATAATTTAGATAAACGGAATCCACAGGTGTAGGATTGGTTCCCTCTCCCTCCCGTGCGACTATATAATACAAAGTGTGCTCAATATCTACTTCCTCGGCATCCAATCCCAAATCACTGGAAGAGACCTTTATCACCTGTTTCAGGGCATCTTCGAACAGGGATCTCTTATCTGCATTGGCCCCGGCTATGGTATCTATCCTTATCCTTAGATCAAAATTTTCATCTATAGGCTCCTCAAAATCTTCATAGTTATAAAAATGGGTCTTTAAATACGCCTGAATTTCGGCATCATTCTCAACAACGACCTCACTTAGCAATCTTGGGGGCACTACTTCAATATCATTGCCGTCGTCCTTTTTACAGGACCAAATTGTCAAAAAAATTAAAGCAATTACAAGAAATCTCTTTATGTTCATCAGTATATTTTTAATGTCTTTTAATTACAGGATGCAACCTATTGATTATTCCAATAACCATTTCGGTTCCATTGATTTCTTAATTAAAGGGCGCAAGATACAATTTTCAACTATTTTTGTAGAGGACGTTAACAAAGATTTTCAATAGTTTATGCGAATTGACAAATACCTATGGAGCACCCGCTATTTCAAAACGAGAAACATAGCTACGGAGGCCTGTAAAAAGGGGCATATAAGAATCAACCAACAAGTGGTAAAACCATCAAGGGAAGTGTATCCCATGGATAAAGTGGTGGTAAGGAAGGACCAGATAAATTATGAATTTACCGTATTGGATGTTCCGGAAAGTCGGGTAGGTGCCAAATTAGTGGACATCTACCGAAAGGATACCACTCCCAAAGAAGCCTTTGAACACAATGAACTGTTAAAGTTTTCCAAGGATTATTATAGAAAAAAGGGTACGGGAAGACCTACAAAGAAAGACAGAAGGGATTTGGATGGATACATGGATGAAGATGCCGAATAAAGAATTTTGGGAGCAAAAGTACGGGAAAGGGGACACGGGATGGGATATTGGCTGCATTTCCACCCCTTTAAAGGAGTATATAGACCAGCTTACGGACAAGGACCTGAAAATCCTTATCCCGGGTGCCGGCAATGCTTACGAGCTTCTTTATCTGGTAGAAAAGGGGTTTACCAATGTTTTTGTCATTGACATTGCAAGACAGCCTTTGGAAAACATAAAAAAAAGAATGCCGTATTTTCCTGAACACCAAATTCTTGAAGGCAACTTTTTTGACCTCGCATTAAATAATTTTGACCTGATTCTGGAACAGACTTTTTTTTGTGCGTTGGACCCTGGCTTAAGGCCGGCATATGTAAATAAAATGAAGCAACTGCTAAAACCCAGTGGCAAACTGGCAGGACTATTGTTCAATTTCCCCTTAACGGAATCAGGACCGCCTTTTGGGGGGAGTGCTACCGAATACAGGTCCCTTTTTAAAGCGTATTTTAAGATCAAGACCCTGGAAACCGCTCGGAATTCCATAAAACCGAGAGCGGGTAAGGAACTCTTTTTTATATTTGAACCTAAATAAACCATTATACAATGAAGTTACATACCTGCCGGTGGGCAGGGGGTTTGGAACGGAGACAAAAACCGGATGATAAGTTAACAGTAGGCCTTTAGCAGTAAGCAGTGGGTAATGAAATTCATTTTTTGCCAACTGTAAACTACCACTGCCAACTGTGATACAAACTAAGCCCGATACCCATCTGAGCAGGCCTGCCTGCAAAAGCAGGATTTTAACCTTTAACCAAGTAATACAAATGAACATGTCCAATAGAATTTTATCCCATGAGCAAATACAACATAAAATAAAACGTATTGCCTACCAGATTTATGAGACCAACGTTGAAGAACCCGAGATTATCATTGCCGGAATTGAAGGAGGGGGATTACATTTTGCAAAAAAGATCCAGGCCGTACTCCAAAAGATTACCAAGGCCAACATTACTCTCTGCAAGGTAATCATGGACAAGTCCAACCCTTTGGCCAGTGGCGTAAAGACTTCCGTCCCGGAATCGGAATACACCAATAAATCGGTAGTACTGGTAGATGACGTCCTCAATTCCGGGACAACCCTCATTTACGGGGTACATCATTTTCTGCGCGTACCGTTAAAACAACTAAAGACCGCCGTATTGGTGAACAGGAACCACAAGAAATATCCTGTTAAGGCAGATTACAAAGGGATATCCCTTTCCACATCGCTTCAAGAGCACATCAATGTAGAATTCAGTGCCAAAAATGATTCGGTATATTTAAGCGAGTAATCCCCGTATTTCCGCAACCAAGGCTTCGGGGTCCTTATTATCGCACTCTATAATATGATTTGCCCTAAGGTAAAAGTTATTCCGCTCAAATAAATGCTTTCCAATAAACTCCGGAAGGTCCCCATCATCTATATTTTTGATCAAAGGCCTATGTTCTTTTTCAGTTATCAACCTTTTTACCAATCCGGAAATAGAAATTTTTAGATAGAAAACATGGTCCGCCAACTTTAACATAGTGTCCATGTTTCCGGAATAACATGGAGTTCCGCCCCCTGTAGATAGTACAAAGTTGTTATTTTGGGACAAAATATCGTTTAAATATTCATGTTCCTTCTTCCTGAAGAATATTTCACCCTTCCCCTTAAATACATTGGAAACGGAATCTCCCAGTCTTTCCTCAATAACATCATCAAGATCCAAAAAACTAATTTTCAATTTTTTAGCCAATAATTTACCTATGGTAGACTTCCCGCTTCCCATATACCCGACCAATACTATTCTCACCTTGCAATTTTTTGTAAAATTGATCTAATTTAATGGTAATTCAAAAAAAAATAAAAAATTCCCAAAAAGGCCTTGCAAAACAAACAAATGGTTTTATATTTGCACCCGCAAACCGCAATAGTTTGCAACTCATTTTGACCTGGTAGCTCAGTTGGTAGAGCATCTCCCTTTTAAGGAGAGGGTCCTGGGTTCGAGCCCCAGCCCGGTCACAAAAAAGTTAAGTCCAGTACTTAACTTTTTTTGTTTAAAATAGTTTCCAATTTCTTAATTTTAGGAACTATTCAACAATAACCAAAAGTCCTTTTACAGGACATTTAAGCCCACGTGGTGAAATTGGTAGACACGCCACCTTGAGGGGGTGGTGTTCGCAAGGACGTGCTAGTTCGAATCTAGTCGTGGGCACCAAAAACCGCCAATTTCACAATAGAAGTTGGCGGTTTTTTATTTCCACTACCCTTTAAATCATTTTGAAAATTGCCTTACATATATAGAAAATAAGCCTTATTTTCATCATCGGGCATGGAACAGGGTTGTTGTTATGCAAAATTATATAACTTCCTATGGACAAAAGAGTTGTTATCATCGGTTCCGGATTTGCATCCCTTTCCGCATCCTGTTATTTGGCCAAAAAGGGGTACGATGTGTCCGTTTACGAAAAAAATAAGACCATTGGGGGTAGGGCAAGGCAATTTGTAAGGGAAGGTTTCACCTTTGATATGGGACCAAGCTGGTATTGGATGCCCGATATTTTTGAAAAATTTTTCAAGGATTTTGGAAAAAAAACAACGGACTACTATCAACTGGACAAGTTGGATCCCGCCTATAAGGTTTACTTTTCAAACGATTCCATGACCATAGGGGACACTATGGACAAAATTTGTGAAGAATTTGAGCGTATAGAGAAAGGCAGTTCAAAACCTTTGCACAAATTCATCAAAAAAGCGCAGGATAATTATGAAATCGCCATTCACAAAATCGTACTTCGTCCGGGCCTTTCCCCTTTGGAATTGGTAAGCAAGGATACCATAGTACGTTTGGGCCAGTTTTTTAAATCTATAAGTGACGAGGTCCGTAAACGTTTCAAAAACCCAAAACTAATAGCTGTCCTGGAGTTCCCCGTACTGTTCTTAGGGGCCAAACCAAACAAAACCCCATCCTTTTACAGCTTCATGAATTTTGCCGATTTTGGTCTGGGTACATGGCACCCCAAAGGCGGAATGTACCAAGTGATCAGGGCCATGGAAAGTTTGGCATTGGAATTGGGTGTCAAGATGTACACCGATCAAACCGTAACAAAAATTGAAGTTGCCCATGGCAAGGCCACAGGTATTATAATTAAAGACAGGGCCATTAAAGCGGATATTGTCCTGAGCGGTGCCGATTATCACCATTCCGAAACGCTGTTGGATCCACAATTTCGCCAATATTCCGAAGCTTATTGGAGCAAAAAGACCTTTGCCCCGTCGTCCTTATTATTTTATGTAGGGTTTGATAAAAAACTGCAGAACGTAACGCACCATAATCTGTTTTTCGACACCGGTTTTGAGCAACACGCCAAAGAAATATATGACTGCCCCAAATGGCCCGAAGCACCGCTCTTCTACGCCAATTTTCCATCCATTACAGATTCCGGCATGGCTCCTAAAGGCTGCGAAACGGGCTTTTTCCTAATTCCCATTGCCCCAGGCCTAGAGGATACCCAACAACTGCGCAATACGTATTTTGATATTATTTTAAACAGGTTTGAAAAACGTACCGGTCAAGAAGTGAAAAACAGTATCCTGTTCAAGGAGGACTTTTGCGTAAATGATTTTATGGAACAGTACAATTCTTATAAAGGCAATGCCTATGGCATGGCCAATACCCTTTTGCAAACTGCCTTTCTACGGCCAAAATTGCACAGTAAAAAAGTAGCTAATCTATTTTTTACCGGCCAGCTCACCGTTCCCGGTCCCGGGGTACCTCCTTCCCTAATTTCCGGAAAATTGGTTTCCGAACTTATTGTCAAGCATCAAAACACCTGAATATGAAGTCGATTTTCGATACCGTTTCCCAAGATTGCAGTAAGCTCGTTACCCAACATTACAGCACCTCCTTTTCCTTGGCCACCAAAATGTTAGCTCCTTCCATAAGAAAGGACATATATAATATTTATGGGTTTGTCCGATTTGCGGATGAAATCGTGGACAGCTTCCACAATTACGATAAATTGTTTTTATTCAATAAATTCGAGAAGGATCTACAGGATGCCCTGGAACTAAAAATAAGTCTTAATCCCATTCTAAATTCTTTTCAACATACCTTCCACAAATATGACATTCCGCAGCATTTGGTAAGTGCTTTCTTAAAGAGTATGCGGATGGATCTGGAGAAAAGGATTCGACTTACCGATAACCAGTATCGGGAATATATCTACGGTTCCGCCGATGTGGTGGGCCTAATGTGCCTAAAGGTATTTGTAAAGGGGGACGAATTGGCATACCAAAAACTTAAATCCTCCGCTATGGCCCTGGGATCGGCTTTTCAAAAGGTAAACTTTTTAAGGGATTTAAAAACGGATTTTAGAGATTTGAACAGAACCTATTTCCCGAACACCGATCTCCACAATCTGACAGAGGAAGCCAAGAATAAAATTGTGGAGCAAATAAAAGCCGACTTTATATTGGGCTATTCCGGAATAGTCCAATTGCCCCGTGAAGTCAGATTTGGTGTTTATACCGCATATCGGTATTATTTTAAGTTACTGAAAAAATTGCAGGGCACGCCTTCATCAAAGATCATATGTACCAGAATACGGATTTCCAATATCCACAAATATAAATTATTGATTAAATCGTATATTGACTATAAATTAAAACTGGTTTAGAATGGACATGTTGATCTGGATTTTAATTTTCATCGCTACATTTTCCTTTATGGAGTTTATGGCCTGGTTTACACATAAATATATTATGCATGGCTTCTTATGGTCCTTGCACAAGGATCACCATAAAAAGAACCACGATTCCTGGTTTGAAAGAAACGATGCCTTTTTTTTGTTCTACGCAGCGGTGAGCATCACCTTCTTTTGGCTGGGCTCCCAAACCGACTTTTGGTACGGGTGGCCATTGGGGTTTGGTATATTGGCTTATGGTACCGCTTACTTTCTGGTCCATGATATTTTTATACACCAAAGGTTCAAATTGTTTAGAAACGTAGATAATTGGTATGCCAAAGGGATAAGAAGGGCACACAAAATACATCATAAACATTTGGACAAAGAGGACGGGGAATGCTTTGGCATGTTAATGGTCCCCTTTAAATATTTTCAAAAAAAAGAAAGCTAAGCCCAAGACGACAAGACTACCGGGCCAACAGGCTATCTATAAGTGCCCTTGTTTTGCTGCTGTTCCAATCTGCCGCCCCGGTCTCCGCCACAACAATTTTACCTTCCCTGTCTATAATGTATGTAGTAGGGAGGAGTTTGGATTTAAGGGTTACGGGTGTTTCGGAAAGGGAATAGTACACTGGAATATCCAATTTTTTTCTTTTTAAAAAGTCTTCCACTTTTTGACGGTCGTCCGAAGTTACGAACATAAAGGTAACCTTATCCCCATAATCATTATAAAGTTCCTGCATACTCGGCATTTCCGCTACGCAAGGGGGACACCAGGTAGCCCAGAAATTCACTAGGATTACTTTTCCCCTTTGTGCTTCAAAATTGAATGTCCCATTATCCAGATCGGTCAATTTCCATTGATAGGAATCCAAAGAAACCTGCATTCCCTCCTTTACCATGGCCGCACTTGTAGATAACAGTTTACTGGCAAAAACCTTTATTTTGAAACCTACCGGAGTAAAAAGCAGAAGCAGCACGGCAAGAACGAACACACCGTTTAAAATCCATTTCCTGTTGGGCACCCTCATATTGTGTGTCTATTTAGCGATAAGATCGTCCAAAATGGCCTTTACCTTGTCATTGTCCCAATCCGCAACCCCCTGCTTACTGATCACTATCCTTCCCTCCTTATCCAACAAATAGGATCGGGGCGGTTTGGAACCATCCACGGGCATGGGATCGCCTACAATGGAATAGGTTACCGGAAAGGTAAAACCATGATCTGCCATAAATTTCTCTACGGGTTCCCTTTCCTCATTGGTAATGATATAAAAATCGACCTTGCCCTTATAGGCGTCATATAATTTTTGGATACTTTCCACTTCGGCCTCGCTTGGAATATTCCATGACCTCCAAAAATTGATAAATACAACACGGCCCTTTGATTTTTTAAAATTGAAAAAATTCCAATTGGCGTCTTTTAATTTCCAATCGTAATTCTTAATCTGGCCCCTGTCTATTTCTTTGGTCACTTCAGGTGAAAAGGAGAACCATTTATTTAACATCACCTTGCTGTAATCACCCAAAGGCGTTACAAAAAAGGATAGAACCAAAGCCATTAAGGCAATATTCAGGGCGGTCTTTTTGCGAATCTTCATTTAATTTATCCTTTTGTCAAAACTAAAAAACTCCTGATGAATATCAGGAGTTTTTATAAAGTATTTACAGCATAAAATTAAGCCGCATTTTCCCTTTTTATAACGTTAAGGGCAGAGCCTTCATTAAACCATTCTATCTGCGGTTGGTTATAGGTATGGTTCAATTTAATGGTATCCTTGGTACCATCCTTATGCACCAATTCCAAGGTAATCTGCTTCTCCGGCGCAAAATCCTTTATATCGATAAAATTAAAGGTATCATCTTCCTGGATCAGGTCATAATCATTTTCATTGGCAAAGGTCAGCCCCAACATTCCTTGTTTCTTAAGATTGGTTTCGTGGATACGTGCAAACGACTTCACGATTACCACTGCAACGCCCAAATGTCTTGGCTGCATTGCTGCATGCTCACGTGACGATCCTTCACCATAGTTATGATCTCCCACAACTACCGTTTTAATACCGGCAGCCTTGTATGCCCTTTGTGCATCAGGAACACCGCCATATTCACCCGTAAGCTGATTCTTTACGAAATTTGTCTTTTTATTGAAGGCATTTACCGCTCCTATTAAGGTATTATTGGCTATATTATCCAAATGACCCCTAAAACGCAACCAAGGACCTGCCATGGAAATGTGGTCCGTGGTACATTTTCCGAAGGCCTTGATCAATAGTTTGGCCCCTTGAAGGTTTTCCGGTTTTATGGGAATAAAGGAATCCAATAATTGTAAACGTTCCGATTTGGGATCTACAATTACCTGCACATTGGAACCATCTTCCACCGGTGCCAAATAACCTGCATCCTCCACTTCAAATCCTTTTGGAGGCAATTCGATTCCCAAGGGCTCTTCCAATTTAACTTCCTGTCCGTCCTCATTGATCAGGGTATCGTTCATTGGATCAAAATCCAATCTCCCTGAAATTGCTATGGCCGCCACCATTTCGGGGGAACCTACAAAAGCATGGGTATTTGGATTTCCGTCCGCCCTCTTGGAAAAGTTTCGGTTAAAGGAGTGTACTATGGTATTCTTTTCTTCCCCTTTTAGATCACTACGGTCCCATTGTCCTATACAGGGACCACAGGCATTGGTAAACACCGTTGCCCCCAAATTTTCGAATATTTGCAACAGCCCATCACGTTCCGCCGTATATCTGATTTGCTCGGACCCGGGGTTGATACCAAAATCGGATTTCGGCTTTATTTTTTTATCAACGGCCTGTTTGGCAATAGAGGCGGCCCTGGTCAAATCCTCATAAGAAGAATTGGTACATGACCCTATTAGCCCCCAATCCACTTTCAACGGCCATCCGTTGGCTTTCGCCTTTTCCCCCAACTGCCCTACAGGAGTAGCCAGATCGGGAGTAAACGGACCATTAAGGTGTGGTCTAAGCGTATCCAGATCTATTTCTATAATTTCATCAAAATATTTTTCGGGATTGGCATATACTTCAGGATCTGCCGTTAGGTAATCCTTGACCGCATTGGCCGCATCCGCCACATCGTTTCTATCCGTAGCCCTTAAATATCTTTCCATAGACGCATCATACCCGAAGGTGGAAGTAGTAGCCCCTACTTCGGCACCCATGTTACATATGGTGCCCTTACCGGTACAGGAAAGATTTTTGGCCCCTTCGCCAAAATATTCAATTATAGCTCCGGTACCCCCTTTTACCGTTAAGATCCCAGCAACCTTTAGAATAACGTCCTTGGCAGATGTCCAACCAGAAATATTACCGATTAGTTTAACCCCTATCAATTTTGGAAACTTAAGTTCCCAGGCCATTCCGGCCATAACATCCACAGCATCCGCACCACCGACACCTATGGCGACCATTCCCAACCCACCGGCGTTTACCGTATGGGAGTCGGTCCCTATCATCATTCCTCCGGGAAAGGCATAGTTTTCAAGAACTACCTGGTGAATAATTCCGGCACCTGGCTTCCAAAAACCAATTCCGTACTTATTGGAAACGGATTCCAAAAAATTAAAGACTTCGGCACTGGACGTATTGGCCACTTTCAAATCTGCCGTTGCACCACTTTTTGCCTGAATTAGGTGGTCACAGTGCACCGTAGTCGGTACGGCCACCTTAGGTTTTCCTGCCTGCATAAATTGCAACAAAGCCATTTGCGCAGTAGCATCTTGACAAGCGATACGATCAGGTGCAAAATCAACATAGTCCTTACCTCTGTTAAATGCCTTGTTGGGCGTGCCGTCCCACAAGTGGGAATACAAAATTTTCTCTGAAAGGGTCAAGGGTTTTCCAACAATTTCACGTGCCTTATCAACACGTTCGGACATGTTGGCATACACCTTTTTAATCATATCAATATCGAATGCCATTATCTATTAAATTTTAGTTTAAGTTAATCCTCAAAATTAAGAAAATCCCTTACGTTTATAAAACTTTTAAACTAAGAATACGCCAAGAATACACCAATTTTATGTATTTGTAAAAAAGATTGCCATTATGGGAATGGAAATGCAATGAATTTCTATTTTTTGAACCTAAAAAAATAGAGCACCCCCTTATTTCGCCCTGTTACAAAAGCTTTCGAATAATATCG
>CBFGWQ010000027.1:0-28770 GCA_965652575.1 uncultured Arenibacter sp.
CTCATGTATACTTATTTTAGGGGTATTCGTGAACCTTCGGTTTAGCTTCGCTGAATCTTCGATTTCTCATATGCATTCGAAATGACGACCTTGAAACCTTCAATTTATAACTGAAACCTTTAACTATCTCTCTACCTGTATCATATTTGTTCTGTACCTCAAAATCAATTTTTTGAAATAATGTCATTTTATCCGCTTGAAAAATAAAATTTCTTGGGTCTCGAAGTGACGATAGTTTGTCTGGTCGAGCGGATCCCGATAGCTATCGGGAGAGACCTGAATTTAATAACATCCTTAACATAACACTAGTCTAAGTAATAGACTAATCATCAAGTCTTGATGAATGAATTAAAAGTCATATAACCTTCCCTTGCGGTAGGTGGCCAGATGATGGGCTTATAACACCATTAAATTACAGCCCCTGATATCGGAATGGTCAAACCTGCCCAGTATTTCAAAACTTCCATCGGCATGCACCTTTCCCAGATCCTGGGTGGCAATAAAGCTGCAGGAGTGCCTGTTGGCCAGATCAATGATATTTACACCTCCCGTTTTACCTATTTTCTGTAAGGTAAAAGGGTCTTCGGTTTCGCGCGTCAGGACTTTCATCCATTTAGGGGCAAAGAAATGTCCGTTGCCTTGGGAATAGGCTTGGGACAATAGCTCTGTCATCCCATATTCGGAATGGATGGACTGTACCCCAAAACCTTTTTTTAACAGTTGGTGCAATTCTCCCCGGATCAATTCCTTTTTTCGCCCCTTCATACCACCGGTTTCCATGACTACGGTATTCTTTAGCTCCAGCCGGTATTTTTCCGCCATGTCCAATAGGGCAAAGGAAACACCTAATAACAATATTTGGGTATTATCTGCGTCCAGTGCAACCAGTGTTTTTTTTAAACGGTCAATATCATCCAAATAAAAGCCACTTTCGGGATGTTTGCTTTTATTGATAAGGTCGTTGGCCATGTAGATCAAGGATGAACCTTCCCTTTCCAGATAGGAGGGTAGTAATGCCAGTACACAATAGTCCTCTATATCCCCATAAAATTGCCTGAAGGCTCTAAGGTAACTATTTTTGTACAGGGCAACGTTTTTTACGTAATGTCTGCTTACCTCACTTCCGGTAGTGCCACTGCTGGTAAATGTAATCTGGGGCGTAAATGAACCGCAAATTACTTTTTTGGACTTAAAAAATTCTATGGGCAGAAAGGGAATATCTTCAATGGTTTTGACCGAGGATACATTTTTTCCTATGTGGCCGCAAAATTCCCTATACACCAAGTTTTCATGAAATTGGGCCTGAAATGTTTTCAATGCCATGGCATTGAATTCTTCGTCCGTTGTTATTGTAAAAATAGTATCGAGAGGCATATTGTAGATCACTACTGCAAAAGTAATGATAACGGAAGAGTGGAGCTCCTAGTTTTATGGTTTTTAATAGGTTTTCGTGAATCTTTGATTTTTTTTGCTGTCCCATGAAACCGATGAAGTAGGTTCCTGGTTATCTTCTTCTTTCCTTTTCCAATTTATACACAACTATTGAGATTAGTCGATATAGTAGAAGTTGATGTGTATTTGGGGTATGGTGGGATTTCTGGACAGGAATAAGGCTACCAAGGGAAGTTATTTCACGACCAACTTTCTGGTCATCGTTACCCGGTTTTCGGTAATTTGTAGCACGTAGACCCCTGGTGCCAATTTTGATATGTTTAAAAGTGTATTGGTTATCCGGTCCTGTAGCACTATGGTTCCGAAAACATCATAGATTACTATATCCTTTACCCCATTATGTTTTGTGGTAATATGGACCACCTCCTGATAGGCCGGATTGGGATATAGTTTAAAAGTATTGCTTTGGGTAGTTCCGTCCTCCGGCTCCTTAGCAAATTCCTGTGCAGAAACGGCCATAGAAAATACCATGAACAGTAGGGTGTAACATATTTTCATAGGTTAGTATTGATTTGGGATCAATACGGTAAATATAGGAAAACAGCTGGGGAAGTGGTATTAAATGTTGTATACGGGCGTTTTTTGTATGTGAATCCCTGTTTAATGTGTTGTATTGCATTAAGTAAGAATTGGAAATCAGGTAATTAGGCAAGTGATGCAGCTAATATAAGAGGGGAAACACTATTTGATGATCAGCTTTCTTGTAGCAATTTTGTTTTTTTCATTTACCCTTAGCATATAAACACCGGCATCCAGATCGTTCACATTTAGTTCGGAACCAATAATGGTGGTTTCCAGTACCTGGGATCCAAAAATATCAAAAATTAAAATTTGTTTCGGAGCGTTTAGGGTAGTACTGATATATACTCTGCCATTGGTAACAGGATTGGGATAAATTTTGAAACCTGGAATATCACCACCTCCACTATTCCCTTTAGGCTCTTGTCCAAAGGAAATTGAGATAAAAAGTAAGGCTATAACCAAGTAGAGTTGCTTCATAGAAACTTTAACAACAAAAAATATACCGTAAATGTAATAATTTTAGCTGCAGCAGCTGGGCGGCAGCTAAAATTATACATAAAAATTCGATGAAATGCAAAAAGAGGCGGAATCCTATATTAAAAAATAAAGAATCCGGCCTCTTTTTTGTTATTCGCTAAAGGGTCAAAAACCCTGCTCCCCAATAATTCGTTATAGGCTGGTTGCCCAAGCGAACATGGTAACGTCCACTTGTGTTCCTGTGTTATAATCGGCATCAAGAACAGCAGCAGCACCGTCTATCTGTACGTTGGTTAGTGGTCCACTGTCAGCCATATCAATATTGGTATCGTATCCTTCCAAATATAAATTGGTAATGGTAGCTCCTGATTCCAATTTAAACTGTAAAGCGGTTCCACCTACTGTTGAAATTGCGGTAAAGTTGATGAACTGAGGGTTAGCGTTCACTTTGTCGGCCTCAATTGCTGTAGAGAATCCTGCAATGGTGTGCGATACATAAGTGTTGGTAACGGTCCCGTTCCATCCTTCCGTCCAGTCAACGGCATCATCCTCGTTGTTTTCAAGGTAGATGTTCTCCACGCTTACGGTTCCACCAAAGAATTCCACACCGTCATCGGTACCGTTCAATATGGCCACATTTGAAATAGAGGTTTCAGATCCAACGGCGTAAAGTGTAAGTCCGTTGTACTGGGATTCTGCATTGATCTGTGCCCCGGCATAATTGATGACCAAATAGGAAATGGAACCTGAATCGTCCGCATCGTTGTTTCCTCCGTACAAGAACTCGCCTACTTCGGCAGTGGCATTCACTCCTTCAGTGGTCGTGGCGTCCCCAAGGATTACCAGACCGCCCCAATCACCGGGAGTTTCATTGGTGGACGTCATTATTACAGGTGCTGTTTCGGTACCTTGTACGTCAATTTTACCGCCTTTTTGTATTACAATGTAGGTATTGGTCTCATCTCCGCCATCCGCATTGGCAATAATGGTTGTTCCGGCAGGGATAGTCAATGTAGCTCCAGACTCCACACTAAAACTTCCTGGAAGGAAATAGGTAATATCGGCGTTTAGTGAAAGGTCGGTGGTAATGTTTCCTTCCAACACTATGGATTCTACCTCGGTATCCGTATCTACCCAAGCGAACATTTCTACATCCACAGTTGGATTGCTGGTATAACTCAAGTTGGGATTTGCGGTTTCTCCCTCGATGATCACATTGGCCAACGGCCCATTGTCTACCATGTCAATGGATGTATCATAACCGGATAGGGACAAACCTGTAAAAGTAGCTCCCGATTCCAATTTAAACTGTAAAGCGGTTCCACCTACAGTGGAAACTGCGGTAAAGTTGATAAACTGTGGATTGCCGTTCACTTTGTCGGCCTCAACGACCGTGGAGAATCCTTCAATAGTGTGAAGTACATAGGTGTTGGTAACGGTTCCGTTCCATCCTTCCGTCCAGTCCACAGAATCATCTTCGTTGTTTTCAAGGTAGATGTTCTCCACGCTTACGGTTCCACCAAAAAATTCCACACCGTCATCGGTACCGTTCAATATGGCCACATTGGAGATAGAGGTTTCCGAACCTACTGCATATAGGGTAAGTCCGTTGTACTGGGATTCTGCATTGATCTGTGCCCCGGCATAATTGATGACCAAATAGGAAATGGAACCTGAATCGTCCGCATCGTTGTTTCCTCCGTACAAGAACTCGCCTACTTCGGCAGTGGCATTCACTCCTTCAGTGGTCGTGGCGTCCCCAAGGATTACCAGACCGCCCCAATCACCGGGAGTTTCGTTGGTAGAGGTCATGACAACAGGTGCAGCCATAGTACCTTGTATGTCTATTTGGGCACCTTTTTGGACAACGATGTAGGTATTGGTTTCATCTCCATTATCCGCATTGGCAATAATTCTGGTGCCTGCAGGAATGGTCAAGGTGGCCCCTGCTTCCACACTAAAGGGACCCGTAAGTTCATAAGTGATAGTGGGATCAAGGGTAAGGTCTTCCGTAGTACTTCCGTTTAATTCTGTATCCGCAGGGGCTTCACATGCATTGCAGGTACCTCCACAGTCCACACCGGTCTCATCGCCGTTCTGTATGCCATCGCTACAGGTTGGGGGGTCTGCCGGATCTGGTCCGTTGTTGTCATCACTGCTACAGCTCGCGACAAACAGGGCGAATACTATCGTCAAAATAACTGAAAATTTTTTCATTTTCGTTTTCATAATAAGGGTTTTTAATTTACTGTTCATAATTATTCTTCATTAAAAAGTATAACTGAGACCCAAGCTCAACTGCGTACCCAAGGAATAGGAGCGTACTGTCCGTTCCGTCTCAATATTTGTTGTACTGGGCTTTACCAGTTGTGTTCTTTTAATTTCAGGGTTCAAGAGATTCCTCCCTCTTAATCGAAGGCTCCAATGTTCGTTTATGTCCTTGCTCACCACACCATCCAATACCATAAAACCTTTTTCTATGATGGCATCGTTATAGAATACATCACTTTGACTTTGGTCTTGCGGTGTGCCCAGGGCAAAGATTTTATCGGAAGCATAGTTTGCGGTCAATGAGACATCCAACGGGTTTTTACTGGCAGTGGTAAAGTTAAGGCTCGCGTTAAAGATCCAGTCGGAAGCGCCCTGTAATTCCGTTTCCGTAAGTCCATTGTAACGGAACGTACTCAATAGGTTGCCATCCCCGTCCCTTATTTCTTTTAGGTCCTGTTGGTGCCATATTCTGGAGGCATTTAAAAGTAGGTTAAGCCCAAAACCTGAAGCTGTTCCGTTCTCATCCATTGGGCCTGGTTTTACCAGATCCACTTTGGTTTCGGCTTCCAATCCAAAAATTTCGGCCTTGTCCCCGGAATTGAAATAGGAGAAAATCCCTGCCGACCCCCTTCTTTGTACTTTGTTTATCGGGTCATTGATTTCTTTATAAAAAGCGGAAAGGGACATCAATTGGCCATTAGTGGGAAAAAATTCCCATTTAAGATCGTAGTTATAATTTATGGAGGCTTCCAAGTCCACATTTCCTGCGGTTACCTGTCCTGTTTGCGATACATATCCAAAAGGGGAAATTTCCTTGAACTCCGGAAGGGTTATGGTCCGGCTTACCGCCGCACGGAAGGCATTTTTATCGTTTACTGAATATTTTAGATTTAGGCTTGGATATAGATTATTATACGTTTTATTAACAGATCCCTCACGTTCCAGTAGGTTCCCAACATCATAGTTTACGCTTATGTTATCGGATTGGTACCGTAATCCAATGTTGACGTTTAATTTCTTCAATCCAATATTAAAATCGGCAAAGGCGGCTTTCGAATCCAATTCTCCGGAATAGATATCTTTTCTTTCGCCATTTGCGTTCATACCCAATTGGTTTATTGTTAGCAGACCGTTGTCAAAGTTGGACTGCTGAAAAATACTGCCAAGATTATCGATTGATGGCGGGTTAATGGCATTGGTGGTCACTTCCTCCACGCCCACAAATTCTGAACTGAAATCCCTTTTTTTGTTTCTGTAATTGGCTCCGAGTTCAATTTTAAAGGATTTATTATCTTCCTCGATAACCCTGAGTATATCTTTTAAATACCCGTTGTATTCCTTATCCTCTATTTCCTGACTCGATTTTCGTTGTTGGAACCCCCCGTTCCTTCCCAATTGCACAAAGTCGCTATCTGGATCGAAGTTCACCTCGTTCCGAATACGATTGGGTTCGTCAGCGTTCACCAAATTATACCCCCCGGCCCACATAAAGGTATTTTTATCACCTAACTGATGGGTACCCAAGAGTTGCGTAACAAGGATTCTGGTCTGTTTGGTGTTCTGGTCCCTTACAAATTGAAAGAGCCCTTCAGGTCGGTTCGTTTCCTCAAAAATGGTTCCCTCACCATTTCTGCCCCCTTCAAAAATCTGTTCGGAGAGTGTGTTTATAAAAAAAGTACTCGATTTCAGCTTGTTCTTTTCGTTTATATAGTAGGTCAGGTCCAGTAATCCGGAGGAAGTGGTATTTTTATTATAGTTGGTAGCATCCGTAAGCGTGTCCCTTATCGCATTTGAGGTATACTCTCTAAACACACCCTGCCCATAATCAAAATTACGGGATTGGGAGGCGGAAAGAAAAGCGGAAAATTTTTCCGTAATTTTTTTTCCGGCCACTAGACTGTACGTATAATCAATAGGACTTTCCTGTTGTACCGTATTCCAGCCCTGCTGTGTTATTTGGCCCAACAGGGAAGAATTATCCTGTTTGTAGAAGCCAAGGGTGGAATTCTTAGAATTTGGGGATACTTTAAAATTGTTAAACACCCCGTTTTGGGCCACATTGGTGTTGATCCCGCCTTGTATGCCAATGCTGAATTCGTTGTTGCCGGTCAATTCCCGGGAACTGATATTTACGGTTCCGGAGGACTGATCTGCGGAAGATTGTACCGAATAGGTCTTGCTTACACTTACATTTTGGATGACCCGGGTGGTGAACAATCCGAGATCTATGTTCTTTTTCTCTACATCGTCAGAGGGTACCGGTAATCCGTTCAGGGTGGTGGATAGATAGCGGTCTCCAAGTCCGCGGACATAGATATCGCCCGAGGCCTCACTACTGGAAATCCCAGATATTTTGGTGGTTGCAGTGGCAACATCCGTGACCCCTATTTTTGCCAATTGCTGCGCGCCGATACTTTCCTTAATTTCCACGGCTTTTTTTTGGTCCAATAAGAGGGCCACTTCAGAATCTTTTCGCACTACGGTGGTAACCACCACCTCATCCAGGGAAACCCCTTCCGAGGCACTCATGGGAACGTTAATGGTAGTCACTTTTCCGGCTACGACCTCAATATTTGGTAGGTCAATGGTCTGATATCCCAAAAAGCTAAAGGATAGGTTATAGGTCCCTGGTTCCAAATTGGGAAGTTCATACAGTCCATCAAAATCCGTAGTGGTTCCCTTGGTGGTCCCTTGGATCACCACACTTGCAAAGGCCAAGGGTTCATCGTTCATTTCCTTGTCCGTTAATTTACCAACAATACCTCCAATAGTTTCCTGCGCCTTCATCTGTATTGAAAACAAAAGGCACAAACCAATCAGCACTACTCTCATCAATTTTTGTTATTAATTTGGGGCAAATAACGTCACGAGTTGTAAAAGTCATGTTACCCTCAGATTAATAGTTTGTTGGCTTAATGTTATCTAAATGTTACTATATTAAATCCGCGTTAAGCCGTTTCGTGTAATAGTATTATCTTTACTTTTGGCACGGATTACCAAATAAATATTCGGGTTGGACCACCCTGTGTTAATGCGTCATAATTATTGGTTTTAGATGACCATCTATAGAAAAAGTAAGGAATGAAATGAGCCATAACAATAAAGTTGATACCAATCGATAATGTTAATTGGTGAAACCGAAGGTTCACGAACTCATTAATGATAGAATTGATGTGAGTAATTACATCTGACCATTAAAAAACAAATAAATATCAACAGATGAAAAAAAAGGATATCAAGATACTCTTGGTAGATGATGAACCGGATATTTTAGAAATTGTAGGGTATAATTTATCTGCCGAGGGTTACGAGGTCTTTACTGCGAAAAATGGTTTGGAAGGGGTTGCGAAGGCAAAAAAGAAGAAACCGCATTTAATTATTTTGGATGTAATGATGCCGGAAATGGATGGCATTGAAGCCTGCGAGATTATTAGGCGTACCGAAGGTTTGGAAGATACCATAATTACCTTTCTCACTGCCAGGGGCGAGGATTATTCGCAAATGGCCGGATTTGATGCGGGTGCGGACGATTATATAACAAAGCCCATTAAGCCCAAGGTTTTGGTGAGCAAAGTA
The DNA here is from genome assembly GCA_965652575.1 of uncultured Arenibacter sp. Classification (GTDB taxonomy): domain Bacteria; phylum Bacteroidota; class Bacteroidia; order Flavobacteriales; family Flavobacteriaceae; genus Arenibacter. The sequence continues at coordinate 8,299 of CBFGWQ010000027.1, forward strand.
AAGGCCCTACTGAGAAGGCTTAAGAACGAGGAGCAAGAAGTAGAAGATATCTTTAAGGTAGGAGAGATTACCATAAACAGGGAGGAATATAAAATTGTTAATCAGGGAGAGGAAATTATCCTTCCCAGAAAAGAGTTCGAACTCTTGGCTCTACTGACTTCCAAGCCGAACAAAGTCTTTAAAAGGGAGGTCATACTGGACAAGGTCTGGGGCAATGAAGTGGTAGTAGGGGGTAGGACCATTGATGTCCATATCAGAAAACTTCGGGAAAAAATTGGTGATGATCATTTTAAAACGGTAAAAGGGGTAGGGTATAAGTTTGTGCTATAATGGTAACGAGGATTAAAAAATCGTATAGGTTTGCCCTACGTACCACAATTCTAATTTCATTTCTTTTAACTACAGTTTTGGGAATATTTTTGTGGAACAGTGGTTCCATGGATTGGCAGCTCCTAGTGGTCCTTTTGGTAACTTCCTCCCTTATTTCATTTCTTGTAGTACAATTGAGGATAGAAAAATTCATCTACCGCAATATAGAGCGTATTTATAATGATGTTTCCCTTTTGGAGTCGACTTCTTTGGCCCCCAAGACCATTACTACCGATATGCGGTCCCTGACAGATGAAATTGAAAAGTTTGCCAAGGACAAAAAGATCGAAATAGATACTTTAAAAATCCGGGAAGAATATAGAAAGGATTTTTTGGGCAACGTTTCCCATGAATTAAAAACGCCCCTATTTACGGTACAAGGTTATATTTTAACTCTCTTGGATGGTGCCATGGAGGATAAAAGTCTGAGAAAAAAATATCTTCAACGGGCCAATAAGGGGGTGGAGCGACTTATTTACATTGTTAAGGATTTGGATCTGATAACCAAATTGGAAGTTGGGGACCTAAATTTGGAGATAGAGGATTTCGATATTTTGGAATTGGTGAGGAACGTTTTTGAGCTTTTGGAAATGAAGGCCGCTAAAAAGAATATAACCTTGACCTTTGATATGGATTATACGAAACCCATCCATGTTAAGGGCGACAAGGAAAAAATACAACAGGTCCTTACCAATTTGGTGGTGAATTCCATTAAGTATGGACAGCAGAACGGTACCACTGAGCTAAGTGTGGAGAACTTGATCAAGAACAAGGTCATAATCCGGGTGACCGATAATGGTGAGGGGATTTCCAAACAACACCTTGCCCGGATTTTTGAAAGGTTTTACAGGGTCGATAAAAGTGGGAGTAGGGCCGAAGGGGGCTCGGGTCTGGGATTGGCAATTGTAAAGCATATTATTGAGGCCCACAACGAGAAGATTTACGTGGAAAGCGTCCTCGATATCGGGTCCGAATTTTCCTTTACTTTGGAGAAGTCGGCCAAGTAATTCTTAACCTTGGTATCTTTTGGTTTTCTTGGTATCATGGCTATTATGGGAATATATTAGGGACTTTGGGGAATTAAATTTGCATTAGTTTGAACAATTCTAAATTAAAGGGGAACAATTAAGTTATTATCTTTATGTACGACCCAGTACCTATCAACCTAGATCCTATGGAACACATTGTTATTATTGGAAATGGAATCTCAGGAATTACGGCAGCACGGCATATTCGAAAACTATCCGATAAAAAAATCACCATTATTTCCGCTGAGAGCCAATATTTTTTCTCCAGAACAGCGCTGATGTATGTGTATATGGGCCATATGAAGTTTGAGCATACCCAGCCGTACGAAAATTGGTTCTGGAAAAAAAACCGCCTGAATCTGGTCAATGCCTATGTGTCCAAAGTAGATACGGCCAATAAAAAGCTGATATTGGATAGTTCCGAGGAGATCAAGTACGATAAACTGATCATCGCCACAGGTTCCAGACCCAATAAGTTTGGGTGGCCGGGACAGGATTTGAAGGGGGTGCAGGGATTGTACTCCAAGCAGGATCTGGAAATGCTGGAGGCCAATGCGCCAAACAATGAGGTCTGTAAAAGAGCGGTAATTGTTGGCGGCGGATTAATTGGGATCGAATTGGCAGAAATGCTCGGCAGTAGGAATATCCCTGTTACTTTTTTGGTGCGGGAAAGCAGTTTTTGGAACGGGGTCTTGCCCGAAGGGGAATCCCAAATGATCAATGAACACATTTTGGAACACCATATTGACCTGAAATTGGATACCAATCTGAAGGAAATTATTTCGGATGAAAAGGGTTGGGCAAAGGCTGTGGTTACGGATAAGGGGGAAACTATCCAATGTACCTTGGTAGGGTTGACTGCAGGGGTTGCCCCAAACATTGGCTTTCTCAAAGGTTCCGGAATTGAGACGGGGAAGGGAGTAAAGGTCAATAACTTTTTGGAAACCAATATCCCCGATGTCTATGCTATTGGGGATTGCGCCGAACAAAATGAGGCCATTGGCAACCGCAGACCTGTGGAAGCCGTTTGGTATACCGGAAGAATGATGGGGGAAGCTTTGGCCCAGACCATTTGCGGTAATAAAAGGGCCTATAATCCTGGGCATTGGTTTAATTCGGCCAAATTTTTGGACATAGAGTATCAAACTTATGGCTGGGTCTTTAGCGAAAAATTCAAAAAAGAACAGGAAAAACATTTTCATTGGCGGCACCCCAAGGAAAAAATATGTGTCACCATCGCCTTTCACAAAGACACAAAACAGTTTTTGGGGATCAATACGTTTGGTATTCGGATGCGTCACGAAATTTTGGACAGATGGCTTACAGAGAAAAGGAGTATCGCTTATGTAATGGAGTATTTGAAGGATGCCAATTTTGACCCTGAATTCTATGTGCAATATGAAGAAGATATCGTTTCCCGTTACAATGCACTTTATGGTAGCAGTATTACCCCCAGGAAGAAAAGTTGGAAACGGATTTTTAGTCCCCAATAAGATTTAAGGATGCGGATAATAAAAAAAATAGGGATCTTCATTTTTTTAATTGGCCTTGCCATATTTACCATACTGCCTTTTGTGGGTGGGTTTAAGGTTACCCGGACAGCAATGGATCAAATAATTCGGGAAAAGGGAATTTCCAGTGAACTTTTCATTGAGGGGATGCAAGAAAATGTGGTTGGGGAAAAGTTTCAGGGAATGTTTGGACTATCGCCCCAAATAATCCGGATATTGGAAGCTGCCAATGCCCGGCATAGGCAGGACAAGGAATACAAAAAGGTAATCTATATAGGGCCGCATGATATGGCTGCCGCGGTGGGCAAAGCTTCTGGAGATGGTTTTATCGTAGAAAATAAAGGGCTTATGTGGTTCCTGACCTTTGGCCTGGGCATATTGGGGTCCTTGCTTTTTATTGTTCCCGATATAGTTTTATTGGGAAAAAAAGGGATCAAGAATAATGGTATTTATCAAGAGAACGCCACTAATAGGGGGTGGATTGCCTGGATGGTCTTCGTTTTTCTGGTCACCTTTTATTTGGTACTTTATTTCCGTTCGGAATATGCCGTAAACTGGACGTATCTGGTGGATCCCATCAGCGAATTTCTAAGTGGAAATCCCGCCGGCCATTGGTTTGTATACGGATTTATGTATTGTACCGTAATGTGCGTTATGGCCGTGCGAATGTACATTAAATATAGACATAACAGGTATCAAATAATACGTACCACCTCGGTCCTGTTCTTTCAAATCGTCTTTGCCTTTCTTATTCCGGAGATCATGGTAAGGCTCCAAATGCCGTATTACGATTTTAAAAATGCCTTTCCGCTGGATTACGATTTCTTTTTTCAATGGAATTTAAAATCCTTGTTGAACAGTGGGGGAATAGGACTTTTTATTTTAGTTTGGGGTATTGTGCTTACTTTGGTAATTGTCCCCGTGATGGTCTATTTTTTTGGAAAACGATGGTATTGTTCCTGGGTATGCGGCTGTGGTGGCCTGGCTGAGACCCTTGGGGATCCCTATAGGCAGCATTCCAGCAAGTCCCTGTTTTCATGGAAAGTGGAAAGGTGGTTGGTACACGGGGTATTGGTTTTTGCCGTGGGAATGACCTTGATGACACTCTACAGTTTTTTTACGGACTCTGGCACCGTATTGGGTTTAAAAACACAGAGTGTGCAAAATTCCTATAGCCTGTTGATCGGTGCATTTTTTGCAGGAGTGATCGGGACCGGGTTTTATCCTATTTTTGGAAATAGGGTATGGTGCAGGTTTGGGTGTCCCTTAGCGGCTTATTTAGGTTTCGTGCAGCGGTTCAGATCGCGTTTTAGGATCACCACCAATGGCGGACAATGTATTTCCTGTGGCAATTGTTCTACCTATTGTGAGCAGGGTATAGACGTCAGGGCCTACGCCCAAAAGGGTGAAAATATTATCAGGTCCAGCTGTGTGGGTTGCGGTATTTGTTCTGCGGTTTGTCCAAGGGGGGTATTAAAATTGGAAAACGGACCGCTCAAAGGAAGGATAAATCCTACCGAAGTGCTATTGGGGAACGATGTGGACCTAATGGAATTGGTCAATAAATAAGCCTTTGGGCTTGCCTATATTATTGTTGCAATACGAAAGGGAGGCGTCATGGATTGATGAAACTATTGATACCTTTGTGCTGTTCCAAGGGATATCAAAAATACGGATGCCCTAGTTACACCATATTGTATAATTAAGAATGACCCTTCAACTACGCCAATGACCTGTATAAAAGTAATTATCCCTGCCTATAACGAAGCCGATTCCATAGCCAATGTTATACGGGAAATCCCAAAAATTGTTTCTGAAATTGTTGTGGTAAACAATAATTCTACGGACGATACCGCCCTTAAAGCAAGGGAGGCCGGAGCCACTGTACTCCATGAGGAACGGATGGGATATGGCTATGCCTGCCTTAAGGGAATTAATTATGTTTCCAAACAATCCAAAATACCCGATATTATCGTATTTATGGACGGGGACTATTCGGATTATCCCGAAGAACTTTCCAAAGTGGTAAGACCTATAGTGGAAAACGACTTGGATTTCGTTATTGGAGCCAGGGCAAAAGCGTTGAGGGAAGAAGGATCCATGACCCCGCAACAGGTTTTTGGAAATGCATTGGCCACCACTTTAATGAAATGGTTCTTTGGAGCTTCTTTTACTGATTTGGGTCCGTTCAGGGCCATAAAGTACAACAGGCTTATGGCACTGGAAATGGAAGATAAGACCTACGGTTGGACCGTAGAAATGCAGTTGAAGGTATTAAAAAAAGGATATGCATATACCGAAGTACCAGTGCGTTACAAAAAAAGAATTGGCATATCAAAAGTATCAGGTACTGTAAAAGGTACTATATTTGCAGGCATAAAAATCCTGGGTTGGATATTTAAATACAGTTTAAAATAATATGGGACTAACAATTACTTACTTTATCATTGCGATTTACAGTATTTCCTTACTGTTAATATTCTTTTATAGCTTGGCCCAACTTAATTTGCTGGTCAACTATCTGGGATATAAAAGGAGAAATAAGGAGGCTCCAAAATATAATTTATTGGATCCAAAAGAAATCCCTTTTGTTACCATACAACTTCCAATTTATAACGAGGAGTATGTAGTGGAACGTTTGCTGGAAAATATTTCGAAAATAGAGTATCCAATAAGCAAATTGGAAATTCAGGTTTTGGACGATTCCACGGACGATTCCGTACTGGATACGGCCAAGAGAATAAAAGCGCTTCAGGAAACAGGATTGGACATTCAACATATAAGAAGGACCAATAGGCAAGGCTATAAGGCAGGTGCCTTAAAGGAAGGCCTGGATATGGCCAAAGGCGAATTTATTGCCATTTTTGATGCAGATTTTCTGCCTTCCAGTGATTGGTTGAAGAAAACGGTCGTTTATTTTAAAGATAAGGAAATAGGTGTAGTCCAGACAAGATGGGGGCATATCAACAGGGAGTATTCTACATTGACCCGTATTCAGGCTTTTGCCTTGGACGCCCACTTTACTTTGGAACAGGTAGGGCGCAATGCCAAAGGGCATTTTATTAATTTTAATGGTACCGCTGGTATTTGGAGAAAGGAATGTATTTTGGATGCCGGGAACTGGGAAGGCGATACCCTTACCGAGGACTTGGATCTAAGCTACCGGGCCCAATTAAAAAACTGGAAATTTAAATATTTGGAGGATGTAGAGACACCTGCAGAACTTCCTGTGGTAATCAGTGCTGCCCGTTCCCAGCAATTTCGTTGGAACAAAGGTGGGGCCGAAAACTTTAGAAAAACGGTATGGAGCGTTATTTCCGCCAAGAACATCCCTTTCAAGACCAAGTTTCACGGGGTGATGCACTTGTTGAACAGTTCCATGTTCCTCTGCGTATTTTTGGTAGCATTGTTAAGTATTCCCATGATGTACATTAAGAATACCTATGGCCATTTGGGATGGGTTTTTGAGGCTACCTCCTTCTTTATCCTGAGTACGGTGATATTGTTCGTCTGTTATTGGTTTACCTATAAGAGTATACAGGGCAGTGGTTTTGATAATTTTGTGGACTATATATCCATTTTCTTTACTTTTTTCTCCGTGGCACTCGGATTTTCATTGCACAACACCATTGCGGTGCTGGAAGGGCATATGGGTAAAAGGTCCGAGTTTGTCAGGACCCCAAAATTCAATTTGAACAGTATAAAGGACAGCTGGAAGGGGAATAAATATTTGGCTACCAAACTTTCTCCCAATATGATTTTGGAGGCGGCCCTGATGCTATACTTTCTTTTTGGAATGTACAGTGCCATTCCTTTGAACGATTTTGGACTTTTTCCATTTCATTTTATGTTATTTCTGGGCTTCGGTTATGTATTTTTTAAATCCCTTATGGCAAGGGCCTAAGTAAATATTTGAAAATTATTTAAAAGCTCTGTTCTTATTATGGAACAGGGCTTTTTTATTGGAAATCGTTAAACAGGTTTATATCATTAAATTTTTGGATGAGAAAGAAATAAGGCTGTTCCAGTGCAGTTGTAGAAGGCACGCCTTGATTTTTCTGTATTTGTGAATTATAATAAAACAATTGTTTTATTGCCAAAATCAAAATTGAAGGTACTGTTATTTGATAATTTCATTTAAATTTGGGAGATTGCTGAATTAATAAAGTGACCAAAAACCACCAAACGACTATGATCCAAAGGGCCATTTCTTATTGGAATCTTCACAGGATTCCGATTTTAATGGTGCTGGTAAGCATCCTCTTCTATCTTTCCTTTGGGTATCATCTGGACCGAACAGATTTTATTAAACTGCTATGTCTTTATTTGGCATTGTTTTTTTTATGTTATAAGCTGGTTCAATTTGAAAAATGGAACTTTAAATTTTTGGCCATTTCAGGTACCCTTTTCCGGCTAACGTTGCTTTTTGCCGAACCCAACCTTTCCCAGGACTTTTATAGATTTATATGGGATGGACAATTGATCAACCACGGGATTAGTCCTTATCTACATCTTCCCAAAGATTTGATAATTCAGCAGGGCCGCCTCATGCACAATGCAGCAGAGCTGGTAAGTGGTATGGGAAGCCTCAGCGCATCAAATTACAGTAATTATCCTCCGTTGAACCAGTTTATTTTTGCGCTGTCCACATGGGTGTCCGGAAAGAGCGTGGTAGGAAGTCTATTGGCCATGAGGGCCATTATAATTTTGTCAGATCTGGGAATTCTGTATTTCGCGCGCAAATTGTTGCAAAAGCTTAATAAATCCACCCATCTCATCTTTTGGTATTTTTTAAACCCATTGGTTATTTTGGAACTTACGGGGAACCTACATTTTGAAGGGGTAATGTTGTTCTTTTTCATATGGTCCATGTATCTTTTATGCAATAAAAAATGGCTGTTGGCCGCTATTGTATATGCGTTATCGATTTCTATAAAATTGGTCCCATTACTGTTTTTGCCCTTGTTCCTAAAATATTTCGGACTAAAGAAAAGTATCCTCTTTTATGTTGTGGTAGGAACTACAACACTCCTCCTGTTGCTCCCGTTCTATTCCCTGGATTTTACCAATAATTACCTACATACCGTAGGGCTGTGGTTTTCGAATTTTGAATTCAATGCCGGGTTCTATAATGTAGTAAAAAAAGTAGCCATTAATTTTGGGGCCAAGCCTTGGGAACTTATCAAGGATTATGGAAAAATTATGCCTCCAATCGTGATGGCCGCTGTGGCACTCTTTACATTTTTCAGGGAGAATAAAAAGATTTCAAACTTGATGGTCTCTATGTTGTGGATGCTCACCCTGTATTACTTTTTGTCGACCACTGTGCATCCCTGGTATATTATTTTCTTGGTAGCTTTGGGCCTGTTTACCGAGTTAAGGTTTCCCATGGTTTGGTCCTTGGGCATCATCTTGAGTTACTGGGCCTATTCCAATGAAGGGTATAAGGAAAATTATTGGCTGTTAACTGTTGAATATATTGCAGTATATGGATTTATGTTTTATGAAATTGTTAGATTACATAACAAAAAGACACTTTTTAGTAAAAATTGACACATCAATATCAATAATTCATTTTTATTCGTACTTTTGATGGTAGAATGAATAACTTCAATAACATACTTAGCATAAACAAGGTTTCCAACCTTGCTTATTCGTTTACGCCTACACGTCGTCGCCCGTAAGGGTGCGTTTCTTTTATGGAAATAGGTGAGTCCATTTCCCTCTCAAAAAAAGTAAATTATAATTTTAATTTTAAAAAGCAACATTCAATGAAGATTGTTATTGCTGACGATTCCCATTTTAAATATGCCGAGATCATTTGCGAAACCATTGCAGAGTCGGCCAAAGTGCGCGGTACCGGGATTGCCAAGCGTACCCCCGAATATATTCAAAAAAGACTGCATAACGGTAATGCCATTATTGCCCTGGATGGCGACAAGTTTGCCGGTTTCTGTTATATTGAGGTATGGGGGCATGAAAAATTTGTAGCCAATTCGGGTCTAATAGTGCATCCTGATTACAGGAATCAGGGTTTGGCCAAGAAAATAAAAAAAGAGATTTTTGAACTTTCCAGAAGCAAATTTCCCAATGCCAAAATTTTTGGGATCACTACTGGCTTGGCAGTAATGAAAATGAACTATGAATTGGGCTATAAACCGGTCACTTTTTCTGAACTTACTACGGATCCGGAGTTTTGGAAAGGCTGTCAGACCTGTAAGAATTTCGATATCCTTACCAGAACGGAACAAAAAATGTGTCTTTGTACCGGTATGTTGTACGATCCGGAAACCAAAGCCAAGGAGGCATTAAAGGAGCCCAAGGAAAAATTGAATTCCAAGGCCTTTCAGCGATTGAAAAGTATAAAGGAAAGTCTGTTTTTAAATAAGAAAACAAAGTAGTGGTAGATCACTGTGAAAATAAAATAATAGTTAAGCATGAAAAAATTAGTTTTAGCGTATAGTGGTGGTTTGGATACTTCCTATTGTGCCAAGTATCTGTCCAAAGACCAAGGGTTTGAAGTACATGCCGTAAGTGTAAATACCGGTGGGTTTTCAAAGGAAGAAATAGACAGTATTCATAAAAAGGCCCTGGAATTGGGGGCCACTTCCTACACTTCCATAGATGCTGTAAACACTTTTTATGAAAAAGTGGTAAAGTACTTAATTTTCGGTAATGTATTAAAGAACAATACCTATCCCTTATCGGTAAGTGCCGAACGAATTGTTCAGGCCATTGAAATTGTAAATTACGCCAAAAAGGTTGGCGCCAAATATATTGCCCACGGTAGTACAGGGGCTGGGAACGATCAGGTAAGGTTTGATATGATCTTCCAGATCATTGCACCGGAGATTGAAATTATTACCCCGATACGGGATAATAGATTGGCCAGGGAGGTAGAAATTGAATATTTAAAGCAGAACGGGGTAGATTATCCATGGGAGAAGGCAAAATACTCTATCAATAGAGGTTTATGGGGAACTTCCGTAGGCGGAGAGGAAACACTTACCTCGCACAAGTCATTACCGGATTCTGCCTATCCAAGCCAATTGCAACAAACAGGACCAACCCAATTGAAACTTACTTTCCACAAGGGGGAATTGATTGCTTTGGATGGTGATAACGATACTCCCGTGAACAACATCATAAAATTGGAGGCTATTGCTTCCAAATATGCCATTGGCAGGGATATCCACGTGGGGGATACCATTATTGGCATAAAGGGTAGGGTAGGGTTTGAGGCCCCTGCCTCCTTGATCATTATCAAAGCCCACCATTTGTTGGAAAAACACACTTTGACCAAATGGCAGCAGTACCAAAAGGAAATGCAGGGCAATTTCTATGGTATGTTGTTGCACGAAGGGAATTACTTGGATGAGGTTATGCGAAATATCGAGGCCTTCCTGACCGATACCCAGAAGAACGTAAGCGGTGATGTCTTTGTTAGTCTGCATCCCTACCGTTTTGAATTGGACGGAATATCCTCCCCACACGATCTTATGAACGCCTCATTTGGCAGCTACGGGGAGATGAACAAAGGATGGACCGCGGATGACGCCAAAGGCTTTATTAAAATACTTTCCAATGCAGGAAAAATATACAATCACGTAAATCAGAATAATGATTAATGCAGGAATTATAGGTGGTTCAGGGTATACCGGTGGGGAACTCATCAGGATCCTCTTGAACCATCCCAATACAACCATAGATTTTGTTTTTAGTACCACTAGGGCAGGTAAAAGGATTACCACGGCACATCCGGACCTATTGGGGCTTACCGATCTTATTTTTACAGGAGAGGTAAACAAGGAGGTGGATGTAGTATTTCTATGTCTGGGCCATGGGAACTCCACTAGTTTTTTAAAGGAAAACGAGTTTTCCGAAAACACCAGGATCATAGATTTGAGCAATGATTTTAGGTTGGAGGCCGATGCCGTTCTGGATGGAAAAACCTTTGTTTACGGCTTGCCCGAACTGAAAAGGGAAGAAATTGTAAAGGCCAAATATATCGCCAACCCAGGTTGTTTTGCCACCGCTATTGAGTTGGCATTATTGCCCTTGGCAAAGGCCCATAAATTGGACAGGCCGGTGCATGTCAATGCAGTTACCGGAAGTACAGGGGCGGGGGTAGGCCTTTCAGCTACTTCGCATTTTAGTTGGAGGAACAACAATGTATCCTGGTACAAGCCATTTACGCATCAACACCTTGGGGAAATCAATGAAAGCCTCCATAGTCTTCAGGAAAATACCGGGGAAATTTTCTTCCTGCCCAACAGGGGCAATTTTACCAGGGGCATTATGGCTACGGCCTATACCGATTTTGACGGGAGTTTGGAAGAGGCCTATGAACTGTACAAGGATTTTTATAAATATGCCGCCTTTACCCAGGTAACGGAGGAGAACATCAACCTAAAACAGGTGGTGAATACCAACCAATGCCATATTCATTTGTACAAGCACAATAATATCCTGCTGATTACCTCTGCCATAGATAATTTATTGAAAGGGGCTTCGGGACAGGCAGTACAGAATATGAACCTGATTTTTGGCTTTAAGGAAACGGAAGGCCTTCAGTTGAAGGCAGGGGTGTTTTAATGTTGTTGGGTTGTGGATCAACCCTGGAGTAATTTATAAATCGATCAAAAAACAATAAATATAAACACATGAAAATAGCCATTATTGGAGCAGGTAATCTAGGTCTTTCCATCGCCAAAGGTATTTTGAGCACTAATGGGGCCACATCCATGGTCCTTACCAAGAGAAATCTTAGCGGACTTAAGGAAATTGAAAAATACGGAATCGTTACCACAACTATCGATAATAGGGAAGCGGTAGCCAAATCGGATATCCTTATTTTTGCGGTACAACCGGGGCAATTTGTAAAGATTTTGGGAGAAGTAAAGGATATCCTTACGGACAAGCACGTTATTATTTCTACCATTACCGGTTTTAGTATTGCCAGAATGGAGGAAGTTATAGGACCGGATCACTATATTATCCGTGCCATGCCCAATACCGCTATTTCCGTGGGAAAATCCATGACCTGTATCTGCAGTAACGAGAAAGGTATCAAAAGGGTAGAACTGGCCAAGGCCATCTTTAACCGTATGGGGCATTCCATGCAAATTCCGGAAGACCAGATGCAGGCCGCTACCGTTATTTGTGCCAGTGGAATTGCGTTTTGGATGCGATTGATACGGGCCACCACCCAAGGGGCCATTCAATTGGGGTTCGATGCCAAGGAAGCACAGGAATTGGCCATGCATACCTGTAACGGGGCTGCCAGTTTGTTGATAGAATCCGACAGTCACCCGGAAAATGAAATAGATAAGGTAACTACCCCTAGGGGATGTACCATTTCCGGATTGAACGAAATGGAACACCAAGGATTAAGCTCCTCCCTGATCAGGGGAATAGTGGCCTCATTTGACAAGATAAACGAAATAAAAAAAGGATAACCTCTACCTTAAACCTATATGGTTCCAGGAAAATGGAGGATCATAATACAATATGGAAGATGGAATTATTTGATGTATACCCATTATATAACGTTACTCCCGTTTCGGCCAAGGGAATAGTGGTTACCGATGAAAAAGGCCAGGAGTATTTGGATTTTTACGGGGGTCATGCCGTAATTTCCATAGGACATTCCCATCCGCATTATGTGAAGCGATTAAAGGAGCAATTGGATAAGATAGGTTTTTATAGCAACGCTATACAGAATCCTGTTCAGGAGGACCTGGCACATAGACTGGGGGAACTTTCGGGCTGTGAAGATTATAATCTGTTCCTCTGCAATTCTGGGGCGGAGGCCAACGAAAATGCCCTGAAACTGGCATCGTTCCAAACCGGAAAATCAAGGGTAATTGCCTTTAAGCACGGATTTCACGGGAGAACCTCTGCCGCTGTGGCCGCCACTGACAATGAAAAGATTAACGCCCCCATCAACAAACAACAAAAGGTAACCATACTTCCTTTCGAGGATTTGGCGGCTTTTAAAAACGAAATTTCCAAAGGGGATGTTTGTGGTGTAATTTTAGAAACCATTCAAGGGGTCGGGGGACTGGACCAACCTTCCCAAGAGTTTTATAAAAATATTGCTGTTCTTTCTAAAGAAAATGGAGCTTTGCTGATTGCAGACGAGGTGCAATGTGGTTATGGAAGAAGCGGTAAGTTTTTTGCCTTCCAACACTACGGCATTAAACCGGATATAATTACCGTAGCCAAGGGAATGGGGAACGGATTTCCCATAGGCGGGGTCCTGATCCATGAAAGCATCAAAGCTTCCTACGGTATGTTGGGAACCACCTTTGGGGGCAATCATTTGGCCTGTGCCGCGGGATTGGCCGTACTGGAAGTCATCGAGAAAGAGAACTTAATAGAAAATGCAGCTAATCTCTTTGAATACTTCAAAGAAAAAGCAGTGGATATTCCACAGGTAAAAAGAGTAAAGGGAATGGGACTAATGCTGGGATTGGAATTTGATTTTGAGGTGGCAGAGCTACGGAAGAAGCTCATTCACAACCAGTTTATGTTCACAGGAGGTGCCAGCGATAAACATGTTTTGAGGGTATTACCGGCCTTAAATATTGGCAAAGAAGATCTTGACCGGTTTTTTGAAGCCCTTAAAAAAGAATTGGCATGAGTTTATATTTGGATATAGCCCAAAGGAATGCGGTGCTTACTACCATGGCACAGCTGATAGACGGGGAACGAAATACCATCCTTGAGGTCAATAAAAAGGACCTGGAGGCTTATACGGGAGCGGATTTGGCCATGTACGACCGACTTAAAGTGGACGATGCCAAAATTGATGGGATGGTCCTATCCTTGCAACAGCTGGCAGGGCAGGAAGATCCCTTGGGTTTGGAACGCTTTAATTTCACCCATGAAAACGGAATGCAGGTTAGCAATAAAACGGCCCCTTTTGGTACGGTCCTGATCATTTATGAATCCAGGCCCGATGTTACCATAGAAGCGGCGGCCATTGCCTTTAAATCGGGCAATAAAATTCTGTTGAAGGGCGGCAAGGAATCCCTGAAAAGTAATTTGGTATTGGTAAATTTCTGGCATAAATCCTTGGAGCAACACGGTATTTCCAAAGATTGGGTCACTTATCTGGAATTTAACAGAGAGCAGACCCAGGCCTTTTTGGAAAGGCCGACCCAAAAACTGGACCTGATCGTGCCTAGGGGCGGTGAAAAATTGATCGCCTTTACCAAAAAACACGCCAGCTGTCCGGTAATCGTCAGTGGCAGGGGCAATAACTTTCTCTATGTACACCCCAAGGCGGATCTAAAAAAGGCAATGTCTATTATTTTGAATGCCAAGACTACAAAGATATCAGCCTGTAATGCCTTGGACAAGGTGCTGATAGATAGCGATTTGCCCAACAAAGAGGCTTTTTTAAACGATTTGATAGCGGAATTAAAGTCGAGGGAAGTCGAAATATTGGTCGATAACAGCCTCGCCAATACAAAGGGAACTTCCGAGATTACCGGAGAGGAGACCTGGTTTGAAGAATTTTTGGATTACAGGATCCTTATCGGGGAAGTGGATAGCATTGAAGAAGCCATTGGGAAAATAAATACCTATGGCGGGGGACATTCTGCGGTAATCATTACCGAAGAGGAAAAAGAGGCCGACCTTTTTATGAATTCTGTGGATTCGGCCGCAGTATACCATAACGTTTCCACCCGTTTTACGGATGGGGGACAATTTGGCCTGGGTGGTGAGTTGGCCATCAGCACGGATAAATTGCACCAAAGGGGTCCCATAGGCCTTCAACATTTGGTGACCAACAAATGGTATGTAAAGGGCGATGGACAAATAAGGTAACAGTCGGACCTAAACAATGGGTCTAAAAAAAAGAGCATGCGGAAGAAAAGAATATTATTAAAAATAGGATCCAATACCCTTACCAAGGAAACAGACCATATTTCCAGGGGAAAGATAGAGGACATAGGGAGGCAGATTGCCAAGCTGAAAGACCAATACGAGTTTATCATTGTAAGTTCCGGGGCCATTGCCGCTGCCAAACAATTCGTAAAATTGGAACATAACGGGCAGGAGATTACCGTAAAACAGGCCTTGGCATCTATAGGCCAACCCCATCTAATGCGAATTTTTCAGGAGAATTTCAGGGAATTGGGATTGTTTACCTCCCAATGCCTTTTGTCCTATTCCGATTTTGAAAGGGAAGTGTCCAAAGAAAATATCTGTAATACCATCAACGTTCTGGTGGCCAATAATTTTATCCCGATCATTAACGAGAACGATACGGTAGCAACCGATGAGATCAAGTTTGGCGACAATGATAAATTGGCGGCATTGACCGCAGCCTTGATGAAGGTAGATCTCCTGGTTATTGCGACCAACACCGATGGTATTTACACCAAGGAATCGTTCATTAATAAGAGGCCGGAAACCATTCGCTTGGTGAGCAACCTGACAGATCTGCAAAAGGAGATCAGCAATGCCAAATCTTCCCATGGTACCGGAGGCATGGAATCCAAGATCGAGGCCGCCAATATTGCCAGACAGGCTAATGTGGAGACCTGGATCGTTAATGGGTTAAAGGATAATTTTATTGTAGATGCCCTAGAAAACAAAACCGCTTTTACAACCATAAAATAAAGAAATGCAACACTATTTATCCTTAAAAGATATCGATTCCCTACCGCAATGGGTAGAAGAAGCCAGATCATTAAAGGCGAATCCGCTTCAATACAAAGCCTTAGGACAGACCAAGACCATATGTTTATTGTTTTTCAACAACAGCCTTAGAACCCGCTTAAGTACCCAAAAAGCGGCTATGAACTTAGGGATGGAAGTTATTGTGATGAATTTTGGAAGTGAGGGATGGGCATTGGAATATGGCGATGGTACCATTATGGATCAGGGAACTTCCGAACACATCAAGGAAGCCGCCCAGGTAGTGGCACAGTATTGTGATATTGTGGCCATAAGGGCCTTTGCCTCCTTGACCGATAAGGAACAGGACGAGGCAGAAGTGGTAATGAACGGGTTTAAAAAATACGCAGGGATACCGGTAGTGAATATGGAAAGCTCTGTGGGCCATCCGTTACAAGCCTTGGCCGATGCCATTACCTTGGCGGAGAACAATACCAAGAAAAGACCCAAGGTGGTCTTGTCCTGGGCACCACACCCCAAGGCATTGCCGCATGCAGTGGCCAATTCCTTTGTGGAAATGATGCATTTGCAGGAAGCCGATTTTGTAATTACCCATCCCAAAGGATACGATTTAAGCCCAGAGGTTACCAAGGGGGCAAAAATAGAATACGATCAGGACAAGGCTTTGGAAGATGCCGATTTTGTCTATGTTAAAAACTGGAGCAGCTATCAGGATTACGGCAAGGTAGTGAACCAGGATAAAAATTGGACGATTACCAATAAGAAATTGGGCAATGCCAAATTTATGCACTGTCTGCCGGTTAGGCGCAATGTAGTAGTAGCTGATGAAGTTTTGGACGGGGCCAATTCCTTGGTCATCCAACAGGCCAACAACAGGACCTATTCCGCACAGATCGTGTTGAAGAAGTTGTTGGAGAGCCTTAAATAATCAACGCAATTAAAAGCTCCTCCCTTCAGACGAAGGGAGGTGGCTTCGCCACAAGTGAAGACGGAGGGTTTTGAAAACGAAGCACGGTTATTAAGCTAAATTGTTATAAGAAGTGCGAAGTCAGGAGACTTTGCACAGCGGGGTGAATAGAAAACAGATTGCCACGCTACACCTACCTATCGGTAGGCAAGCTCGCAATGACGTAATACTGTCAGGTCGAGCGGAGTCCAGACCTCAATGAAGTGACTGAAACAGCTGGTCAGAAAAAAACCTAGACCCAAGTGGAAAGTAAAAAAAAGAGATGAAACAAAAACTATCTATAATAAAAATTGGTGGGAACGTTATTGAGAATGAAGTGGAACTCAACAAATTTCTGGATTCCTTTGTAGTGATGGAGGGCCCTAAAATTTTGGTGCACGGTGGGGGCAAACTGGCCACCCAGATCGCCGAAAAATTGGGGATAGCATCCAAATTGGTAGGAGGAAGGCGCATTACCGATGAGGAAGGGCTAAAAGTAATTACCATGGTCTATGGCGGCCTGGCCAACAAGAATATTGTGGCCCAATTACAGGCCAGGGGTACCAACGCCATAGGACTCAGTGGGGCCGATGGCAATACCATCCGTGCCGTGAAAAGACCGGTTCGGGAAATCGACTACGGATATGCAGGGGATGTGGAGGAAGTGAATGCAGGGGCCATTGTCAAATTATTGCAGGCCGACTTTGTTCCCGTGTTTTGTGCCATTACCCATAACAGGGAGGGGCAGTTGTTGAATACCAATGCCGACACCATTGCCTCTGAAGTGGCCATTGGCATGAGCGCCAATTATGACACCACCCTTTACTATTGTTTTGAAAAGAAAGGAGTACTGATGGATATTTCGGACGAAACCTCGGTGGTAAAACACCTGGAACCGGGCAACTATCAAGAATTATTGGAACAAAAAATTATTGCGGATGGCATGCTTCCCAAATTGGAAAATTGCTTCCATGCGCTACATAAAAATGTGGGCAAGGTCTGTATTGGGGATTTGGATATGTTAAACCCCAATGCTACTTTGTTTACCACCATTACCTTATAAACATGGATCAACAACAACTTACGGAAAAGGCTATTGCATTGTTACAGGAACTGATTTCAATCCGTTCGTTTTCTTCCGAAGAGGATAAGACGGCCGATGCTATTGAAGCCTGGTTCAAACATTTCGACATTCCTTTTAAAAGGGAGAAGAACAATGTATATGCCTTTAACAAATACTATGATGAAAGCAAGCCTTTGCTGCTGCTCAATTCCCACCACGATACGGTAAAGCCCAATTCGGCCTATACCAAGGATCCTTTTTGTCCACATATCGAGGATGGAAAATTATTCGGTCTGGGCAGTAATGATGCCGGGGGCTGCCTGGTATCCCTTATCGCTACCTTTACCCATTTTTATGCCAGGGAAAACCTGAGCCATAATATAGTGCTAGTGGCCTCTGGGGAAGAGGAAAGCTCTGGACCCAACGGCCTTAACAGTATGTTGCCAATATTGCCAAAAATAGATGTGGCCATAGTAGGCGAGCCCACCTTGATGAATTTGGCCATCGCCGAAAAGGGCCTGGTGGTCTTTGAAGGCAAGGTAAGTGGTACGCCCTCCCATGCCGCCCATCCGAACGATAATAATGCTATATACAATTCCATAGAGGTGTTGCAATGGTTCAAGGACTACAAGTTTCCCAAGGTGTCCGAAGTCCTGGGCGAAGTAAAACTAACGGTAACCCAGATCAGTGGGGGGAGTCAGCACAATGTTGTACCCGGTCATGTGGATTTGGTGATAGACGTGCGGGTAAACGACTGTTACTCCAATAAGGAAATAGCGGACATACTTACTGCCGAAGCGCCCTGTGAGGTAAAGCCCCGTTCGTTGCGCTTAAATTCCTCTTCCATCAACAAGGACCATCCCTTGGTTAAGTCGGGTCTGGCCCTGGGCAGAAGCAGCTATGGTTCACCTACCTTATCCGATCAGGCGGCATTAAACTGCCAGTCGCTCAAATTGGGACCTGGCGACAGTACCCGTAGCCATTCCGCGGACGAATTTATATATGTAGCCGAAATAGAAGAGGGAATAGATTTGTATATTAAAATATTACAGGCATTTTTGAAGTAGTTCCAGTGTAAAATCAATGGATTGTCCCCTTGAGGGGACCTTAGGGGTGTATTGCCCGATCTTTTAAAAATGAAATATTAATAAATAGCTTCCGGCCTTGACAGGAGGGAATAAAAATCATCAAATGAACCGAGCCAAAACAGACTTACCAATCTAATAGAGAGTTTAAAGGCGAACTATATTTGACCTATTAAAAACGATAAAAGAAAAAAGTTTAATTTAACCTGTTAACAAAGGCATTGTTCATTGCTTACTGTTGATTGATAACTGAAAAATAAACCCGTTAACAAAGGCATTGTTCATTGCTTACTGTTAATTGTTAATTGATATAAAAATGAAACTTTGGGACAAAGGATTTAGTACCGACAAAAAAATAGATCATTTTACGGTGGGCAATGACAGGGAACTGGATTTGCTTTTGGCAAAATACGATGTGATCGCTTCCAAGGCACATGCCAAAATGCTGGGCAAAATAGGCTTGTTGACCCTTAAGGAAACCGATTCCCTGGTAACCGAGCTGGATAAAATTGCCAAGACCATAGAGAATGGTACCTTTACCATAGAGGATAGCTTTGAGGACATGCATTCCAAAATAGAGTTTTTGCTGACGCTAAGATTGGGCGATGCCGGTAAAAAGATACATACCGCCCGTTCCAGGAACGATCAGGTTTTGGTGGCCATGCATTTGTACCTTAAAAATGAATTAGCAGAGATCAAGGAACAGACCAAGGATTTGTTCCACCTCCTATTAAATTTGGCGGACAAACATAAAAAGGTGATGTTGCCGGGCTATACCCATTTACAGATTGCCATGCCCTCTTCCTTTGGACTATGGTTCTCCGCCTATGCCGAAAGTTTGGTGGACGATCTTTATTTTGTGGATGCCGCCTATAAGGTGGCCGACCAGAATCCTCTGGGCAGTGCCGCCGGTTATGGCAGTTCCTTCCCTATAGACCGCAGTTTTACCACCGAGGAAATGGGGTTCGAGACTATGAAATACAACGTGGTGGCCGCCCAAATGGGCCGTGGCAAGGTAGAAAAGGCAGCAGCCTTTGGTATGGGCAGTATTGCCGCTACCCTGTCCAAGATGGCGATGGACATATGTCTGTATATGAGCCAAAACTTTAATTTTGTCTCCTTTCCGGATGAGCTTACCACAGGTTCCAGTATTATGCCCCATAAGAAAAACCCGGATGTATTTGAACTGGTACGCGGTAAGTGCAACCGACTCCAGACGGTACCCAATCAATTGATCCTGATCACCAATAACTTGCCCAGCGGTTATCATCGGGACCTGCAATTGGTAAAAGAGGTGATTGTACCTGCCATTCAGGATCTAAAGGCCTGTTTGGAGATCATGACCTTTAGTTTAAAGGAAATACGGGTAAACGAAAATATATTGGACGATCCCAAATACGACTATCTGTTTAGTGTGGATACCTTAAACGAACTCGTACTGAGTGGTATGCCCTTCCGTGATGCCTACAAAAAAATGGGCAAGGAGATCAACGAGGGTACCTTTACTCCCAAAAGAGACGTTCGGCACACCCACGAGGGCAGTTTTGGCAATCTTTGCCTGGCGGAGATCAGAAAGAAAATGGATAAGATCTCCTGAACAGTAGACAGTAGCCAGTTGCAGTAGGCATTGGGTTAAGGTTCAAGGTTCAAAAACGGATTGTTAAGTCACTTTCATAATGACGTGAATAAAAGCTCCTTTCCTTAGCAAAGCCTGTCCCGCATTTTCTGCGGGAGGACAAGGTGGATTCTCCGACCCTAGGAGGAGAAGACGGAAGGGATTGAAAACGAAGCACGGTTATTAAGCCAAATTGTTATA
>CBFGWQ010000028.1:0-28226 GCA_965652575.1 uncultured Arenibacter sp.
TTACTGTTATATTATCTTTTAAATAATGGTACATTATTATTTTAATCACTCTAACTTTCTATTTTTGGGAACTACCTGAATCAATAGGTGATTGCGAAAACCAATATTTATGAATGGCCTATCGCCGTGAACCTCCGCTATTTTTCTGTTGTTGGCATAATCGTACACCTCATAATCGACCCCTTTCCTTAGCCCACGCAATTCTATACTATCCGTTTTGGACCAAAGATCTTCGTACAGACCGTAAAAAAGCTGCCCGTCCTTTTCCACTACATGTATTTCGGGCCTATCAAAGGCTATGTCATATAGGTTGGTATAGTTGGCACTGCTTAATTTCTTCCCATTATATTCCTTGACCCAGCGGTTCCACTCCCCTTTTTGTACCACGTCCAAATCCGTGTAAAAAGTTGTTACCTGGGCCCCGGTCCCCATGGCACTTTCAAAATCCTGTGGCACGGAAAACCCGCTCCATTCATCTGCTGGCACCTGATAGCAATCCCCAACGGCATATGTAGGACCATGAATGGCCTTTTCTACTTTTATCCTACGTCTGGTCTGCAATAAATTTATGGGGTCGGAAGCATTTGCCAGGTCGTAATAGGGCATATTATACGGAGAGTGGGGCACCGAACAGATACATACCTCATGAACGGCCTCCTTATTGTATTTATCCAAGGTTGAATTTATTACCTCAAATACTCTTGGTACCTCCCGAAAAGATTCCAAAGGAGTAGTATGTTTATGTTTTTCATTAAAACATGGGGGAACGGCCGATAATCCTCTGGTATCGGAATAAAGGCCATCATAGCCCCAGTCTACTATAAAACGTTTTACAAGGTTCCGTACATGCTCCATAGCGGGCCCATATGCCGGACACAATTGGTACAATCCACGCTTATCGTTTGGATAATTGCCCGCCTCGTCCATTACCAATAAATCACTGTGATTCTTGACCAATTGACTCTCGGGACTAACCCCCAAAGGGTACCACCATAAATTGGTCTTAAATCCCTTTTGATGGATCTTCTCCACAAAACTGACCATATCCCCTGCGCCACCCGGAAATTTCCCGATTGCTCTGTTCACATTCCAATCCCCGTAAAAATCGAACCAGCCATCATCCAAATTGGCTACCTGAATCCCCATTTCCTTAAGCTCGGGAAGGATACCATAAATTTCGTCCAAGGTAAAATCCAACTCAAAGCCCCAACTTTTCCAATAAGGCTCATATGCGGCCTTGGGCGATGTCCTTGGAATAGCTACTCCACGCTTTCGCAAAAGTTCCCCATAAGTGTGGAGTGCGTCGTAATAATCCAACTTATGAAAGATAATGGTACTCATAACGGTTGTATAGGATTCATTAGGGGCCAACCACTGCTTTAATCCCAAGCGTTCATCCGGAATTTCGGTAATACCCATTTCAACTATGCTGTCGGCATTCATCTTTACCGGAAGGGCTACCCATTCAGGCTTTTTTTCCAAGTGTGCCAACGCTACTCCCATATTCTTTCCCCAAACATCAATAAAGGGCATCCCTCCGCCAATTAATTCCCCTTCTTCGGTTGGGTGCATCCCTTGAAAATTATCTTGCACAAAACCGGGAGCAAGATCTATTACCGCATAATCCCTGCCCCATTCATTAACCCCTCCTTGAAAAGAAACCAATCCTTGCCTACTAGCATCGGCCACTTGTACGGTTTTAGGAAGTTTAAGCCCAACCCGTTGACTATATACGGTATCTATGCTGATTTTTTGTTTCCCCAGGTTGAGATAGGACGTCTCAAAAATGGCTGCCTGTTTAAATTCCCTTGGAAAAAGAATAGTGGTCGTCCTCTGAAGATGTACACCCTGTTTATTGGAGAAGCCATTAATGATCCATTGGCTGCATTCCCCAAATTCACTGTGATCTATCTCCTGACGAACAATCCTGGCCGTATCCACTTTAAAGGATGTAAACAATACCCCATTGACCACTATGCCCTCTTGTATTTCAGGATCAAAATAGGTCAGGGAATTGCTTGCTGCATCCGACCATTGTATTTCTCGCTTAAAATTGGAATCGAACTTAATCTGGATATGCCCTGAATTTAACTTTATATACTGCGCATAAAGCCCATTGGCAACAAATACCGACAGTAGGAAAAAATAAATACCAATACAAACAACCTTCATTAATGCTACATTTTTTAATATCATAAACCTGAGGGGCAACTGCCCTATTCTACCCTAAATCCCTGATGCCATCTACTCCAGGCAGACCATTGCCCATGGATACTCTGTTGACGGACCCTGACGAAATAAATAGCTCCGGAGGTCAATGCCGTTCTGCCTTTTAAAGGTCCCAAAAATCTACCCGTTTCGGCATTAACGGTTACCTTGTTGCCTTCATCGATCAAATTGGACACAAAGACCACTTCCGTACCATTATAGTCCGTCGACAGTTCTATTTCCCAATTTTTCAAACTTCCTTCCCCATGATAAACCGTTTTCACCAGCGTAGGGTTTCTAGGACAGATCACAGGACCTATGGGCTTTGTGGAAATCACAAAATTGTCATACCACCTACCCTGATCTTTTATAGAACCCTTGTTCCAATAAGACTCGATAAATACGGCATTAATACCGTTTTTGGTATAGTTGCCCCTAAAATTGAGATCTTTCCGTTCCACTTCCAATCTTCCATCGATCCATAGCTGGTTGATACCATCATTTTTTCCCGGCGTGTTCAACTTTGCCCTAGATTCCACCAAGACCCAATACCCGGATTCTTCGGAGGAGGTCAATGGAAATTGGGCCGTTGGACGATTTCCCAACCAGACCAGATTATCAAAATCGTTGTACTTTGTGGTAATTATACTGTCCGTTTGTTCAAAGACACCTCTTGCGGGGTCCAACGTAAGTATAGGACCGCCACCGTTCCAGACATGGGCGATCATGGCCTGCTGCCAATTCTTGGAAACAATACTGGTAGCTCTTGACATTTTTGCAGGGGAGCCTTCCCAGCCATATTCGTGTTTCACATAGATGCGCCAATAGATTTCATTGAACGATTGCCCCTGTTTCAAGATTGGGCCATTTCCGGGAAAATCCCCAAAAGCTACCTTTCTATCACCCTTTCCAAAAACATCCCCTTTGCCAAACCCTACATTCACCGACCCCCCAATGGCACCAAAATTAACGGTTGTATCTATGGCACCTCGTGAATCCATATATGTTTTACTGGTGGAAAAATCATCGTACCAAATAATTTCCTTTACATTATCCGGATTCTGATCGGAGGACATTACTACATAGTCTATATGCGGAGTTTCCACATTGGATACCCTTATTCCATCAAAACCATTCCCATTTATCTTCACCTTTCCAAAAGGCGATAGGGCAAAAAGGGGAACCAATATCAAAAGGATTATTCTGCTTTCCAACGTTATCCTACCTCCAAAGACTTTGCTTTTTATTATCCCCCTATTCACTCGGAAACATTTTTAACCATTTCCTTGCATTGTCATAGTAGATTTTATCTACCACTTCCCTGGGCAGTTTTAATCCTTGAAATTTCTCGTTTACCCTATCACTGGCCATCATATCATCGGTTACAAAGAACTGCCAATCCAGCATCCAGGTTTGGTGCATTTCCTCTTTTAGTGTTTCCGTATCTTTCTTTCCCCCATCGGCCAGATCAGTGGCATAAAGAATACGATCTTGATATTTTATAAAAAACTCCCTTACTTTTTCCCTGTTATCAATAGTTTGGGAAAAAACCTGACCTATACGTGCCGCAAGGTCTACGGACATATTGGGAAATTTATCCAACCTTTTGGCCAATTCGTCCACGCTCCATTCCAAACTGCCCATATGGGCGCCAATAAATATGAGATTTGGATTCCTTTCCAGCATTCTGTCCCTTGCCGCAATCTGATCCTCATAGCTGGGAAGTTCCGGATGCTTGTGCATATGGTATTGCGGATGCTCTTTAAAATACACCCTATCATTGTTGACCGACATTTCCTCCAAGGGCAACCAGCAGTTTTTTGGTTCCCCCAAATGGCCTATGACGGGAACTTTACGTTCCGTTAAAAACTTGAATATGGTATCCAGTTTGGGATCGTCCACCATTACGAGTTGACCGGTGGAATCCTTAAATACCATTCCTACATTTTTCCAAACTTTTACGGCAAGGGCCCCTTCATCAATATTCTTCTGTAACCAGGCCATGGTTTGGTCCAACCAATCGGCATCGTCCCATTCCTCAATGGAAAATGCGGTCGCCATTTCAAAACTTTCAGGATGCCTGGTCTTTTGGTATACCCTGTATGCATACTCCTCCTCCACAAACTCCTTCCCTTTGGATAGGTCCACTACAATATTCAATAGCTTAAAATTATCCTTTTTGGCCTGCTCCACAAAGGCATCCCTTTTGGTGGATACATGAATATGGGTATCTATTTTGTTTACTTTATCAAAGTCTTCGATAGTGTAGTAATCTTGCTTTTCACTACAGGAGAGAACAGCCAAAAAATATAAACAGGGAATCATTTTTTTCATATGCAGATATTTATTGTTTTTTTAACGGTCATACCTGCCCGACTACATTGTTCAGGCGGGTGTAATTCGTATATCTTCATTCGTATTTGCCTGCCAGAATGAATCTTTCGGGCTGGCGACCAATTTTAGGTCATGCTCATTTCATAACGGTCTAGGTAATTTCAAAAAATTAAAATTTTAGTTGAAAGGACTTTCTGTAGGCGCTTAATTTTTCAAGATATCCCTCCATGTCCAACAGTTGCTCATCATATATCAAATAACTCATATCCGGTGTTCTATTGGCAAAATGTCTTGAACGGTCCATTTTAAAAAAATATTTCTTATCCGGGGTGGACATACCTTTTGGCATTCTGGTCTTTTCCCAAACGGCTACCAGATCGGTATATACCTTTTGTCTTCGGGCCAAGCTGTTCACAATAAGTTGCTCTGCCTTTTCCAAACTTTTTAAAGTGGCCGATCGATCTATAAACGCATTCTTATGGGCCTGGGTTATGGTATGTTCCAATTCGGAAAGATCCAAATAGGTGAGACAGGTATGTTCTATCAATTTTGCTATACTCCGATACACTTCAAAATCATAGGCATTTCGCTCCACCTGTCCCATATTGATATCAATAATCTGCAAAGCCCTTTTCATATTCTCTTTTTGCACTCTTGACCTCTTTACTATTTCCGAATACTCGTTATTCCAATACTGGTCATATTCTACATATTGTCCTCTGGGAAGATCCGGCAAGTGGGTCTTACCAATATCCCCATGGTGCCAAACATTGCGCTCCAAGGAATGTGCATAATAATAAGCGCCCTCATTGAGAAGCTCATAAAGCTCTTCCATGTCCTTTACGTTTGATCCATAATAGTTGTGGAAAAATGAATCTTCAAACTCCTCCAGGCCGGGCGCTGTGGCATTCCATGAGTACTGTGCAGAAGTAACAAAACTCAGCATCCACATTTGGTTATGCAGCCCGGAATCGTCCCAGGACGTATTGATCATCCCATGAAACAGTCCGGAATTGGCCGATGATGTCAATAATTCATACGAATCCTGTAGGCTTCCCTTAACTTTCCTAGGAGTGCTTGAAATTCGGTTGGAAGTCATTTTAAAATGATAGGGCAGAAAAAGAGGTTCCAAGCCCGGGTTTGGATCATACATAAACATTTCAAAACCCATATTTTTGGCTTGCCTTGCAAATTGAAAATCCGGAGTTTCATAATGATATTCTTCCGTTAATACCAGATCGGTATCAGGCTTCATATTTTTAATTGGCGAAGCACTGTTCTCCCATCCCATTGGTCTTTCCCACAGCATTACCTTTCGGGATTTTTTTAAGTGTTTGGCCGCCTTTTCCGCAAACAAGTGATACAGACCGCTATTCCCAATTTCCTTGGCCCTTTCCCTGCATTTATCACAGACTCCCAATTCAAAAGTCTCGTCCGAACCAATATGGATATATTTAGATCCCGGTGTAGCTTCCATGGCTTCGTCCCAAAGATCAAAAAGTACTTCGTAGGTACCATCCTCCAAGGGGCAGAACTCCCAATCCGAGTCCTCTACCTCCCTTAAATCCCTGTACTGTGGCCATTTCAAAATGAAGCTTACATGCCCCAGCCCTTGTACCAAGGGAGTCAATTCTATATGGTAATCCTTGGCATAAGCCGTAAACTCCTTCATTTCCTCTAATGTAAAAGCACCTGGCGCCCCTATTTCAGGGTGGCTTTTATAGGCCAATTTATCTTCCCATTCCCAGACGAGCATATTAATTTTATATTTGGCCAAATCCCGAATAAGGCCCTTTACATAACTTGCCCTATCCTGATGGTGCTTGGTATCATAATGTGCCGCCCTTATCTTTACATCCGGCCAATCCAAAATTTCCATTCCAGGAACGATCAAACCGTTTCTATCCTTTTTTATAAGCTGTAACAAGGTCTGCACCCCATAAAACAACCCATCCCCATCCTTAGCTTCAATGGTCAGTTGATTATTGTGGGTACTTAATCTATACCCCTGACCTTTTAAAGAACCGGTAGTGGAATTTCCGGTAAGCACAATGGCAACTGTACCATTTTGATCTCCAATATTCACGGTGAGGCCCCAATTTTCAGTTAGGGCATCCTTTAAAAATCCCGCTGTCTTCCGATCCACAGTGGAAGCATTTTTATCAAGAACAATATTGATCTGTTTCGGCAATATAAAATCATTGCCCCCCAACTGTACTTTTTGTGGATAGGGAATTAGGTGTATTCCCAATGAGGCCAGGTCCGAAACGGGAGCCTGTGCGGATATCGTATTTACAACGGCAAAAAAAGCCAAAACAAAACTTTGAAATAATAAGATTCTTCTCATCAATACATATTTAATCATTTCTAATATCCCATTGCATTTGTGCCAAGAAACATAGGATAAGTACAAAATTACTTTAGTTTAATCTACCCTGAAAAGGGTATTGGTCTTGGTCCCTGCTTTTAGCACCGGCCTTAAATATACCTTTTGGTCTCCAGACCTCAATCTATCCGCCGAACGTTGCATCGAATCTTCCGAGTACTGTGTCCTATAACATTGAAGTGCCAAAATAGTATTCTCCCTATCTTCCTCTGTATATGATATTTCCGCTGTGAGATAATCATCGGAAACCCCTCTTAAAAGTTTTTCATCTTCGTCTTCCAAATGGGACGAAGGGGTGGCAACATAGAACAGATGAACATCCTTTTCCTGTTTTTTACTGAGATACACCTGTGTAACGGAAGCTCCGACTATACGGTGGTCCATATGGTTTGATCCTCCATCCGGACCCCAGGTTAGAATTACGTCCGGGTCTATCTTCGTCACCAAACTATCCAATTTTCGCATAATTTCCTGGATATATGGGACATGTCCAAAAAAACCGTCCTTTAATTTAAGTTGGTCATGGTATCCCATCCAAATTGGTTCAAGGATTCCCATATGCTTAGCGGCACAATTTAATTCCTCATTGCGGAGGGCGGTAAGTTCATCTCCCGGCTTCAGATCGGTCTGTCCCGTACCATAGCGGCCATCGGTCACGGTCACCACTTGCACCTTGGCTCCTTCCCTTGCATACTTCGCCATTATTGGCCCAACATAAATTTCATCGTCCGGATGGGCAAAAACGGCCATTATGGTCTTACTCTCCGCAGAAACATCCACAGTAGTAACTGCCGATTGCTCCTTTATCTTTTTTTTATCCTCCCCACAAGAATATAACAAAGCGATCAAAATAAAGGATTTTAAAAATAAGTTGCCCGCCTTGGCCAAGTTCCTACAATAAATAAAAAGAGGAATCCCTGTGGTAAAAATGATTGTGTTTTGTTTGGTCTTCATTTTGATCCGATTATTGGTTGAACAACACTTTTCCAATTGGTTATTGACCCCTCCCGCCCCGATAGATATCGGAACTGCCGAAATATCCATAGGGTACGTTCAAGGGACGAGGCTATATGGCAAAGTTGCAGGTTATCCCCGCAACTTCGCAACATAACTAACAAACCAACTCAATATATTTAACCGCATATGCTCTGCCATAAAGCTTGAACGGATAGATTTGGTTTCCCAAACACTAATCCAAACAAAAGAGCTTATGGCCAATGCAATAGGCGCTTTCAGTTATTCATACGGTGGGAACATTCCTTGCCTTGGATGGTCAAAGGGTACCCCGGCCTTGGCGTCCCACCAAATTCTTGCCCTCATTATATCCCCCCCGTCCAAACGTGCAGCGGCCGCCTCAACGCCCGGAGCATTTAGGTTATACTCTATTAACGGATAAGGAAACCTTCTGGGCAATGCGTTATTGGTCTCTGCCGCAGGTTCACTGCCAATCCAAACCCTAGGATATCCCGTTCTACGGTGTTCCGCAAACACTTCATAGGAATCTCCCATCAACGCCAGATATTTTTGGGTAATGATCATCTCCAACTTTTCTTCATCGGTACCGGAAAGGATTCCTGCTTCCGAGGAAAGGAAAGTGGTAATATCTCCTGGATCTACCCCATATTGTTCCATGGCCAATGTAATCCCATTTTGATATAATGCATTGGCATCACCATTGGCCAATCCTGCCAAAACGGCCTCAGCCTTCAAAAAATGAACTTCGGAGGCCTGTATAACATTAAAATCGTATGTGGCATTTCTAAAATATTGGCTCCATTTGGCCGATTGGGGATAAACGGCCCTTTCCTCAGCACTGAGATTTATGGCCCCACCTATAAACTCCATATTATTATTAGGTTCCAAATAAATCGTCAATCGCGGGTCATCCGTATTCAACAGATTCTCGACCAATGCGAGTCCGGCCGAAATGGAAGACCCCGCTCCCGGATTTCCATTTACCACTTCCTGATACAATGGATTGGTGTTCGACAGATCGGCTGCATCGGGTCCTTCACTGGTAATAACCGCATTTTGGGCATTGGTGGTAATCAAGTTTGACGAAAATACCTCTGCCACGTTGGTTTGGGCCAAGGAGGCATCCGCATACCGCACCCTTAATGCCAACCTTAACCTCAAGGAATTGGCAAACCGTTTCCATGCATCCGAATCACCTGCAAACATCACATCCGCGGCACCAAAACTAGTTTGTTCCGCCGAAGGGCTCAATGCCGCTGCCGCTTCCTTCAATTCCTTAAGCATATCGATATAAATAGATTCCTGGGTATCGTATTTGGGATATAGAACAATATCATCAAAAGAAGTAGCTACCTCGGTATAGGGAATGTCCCCATAAACATCGGTCATACGATGGTATACCCAGACCTTCCATATTCTCGCTATGGCGTTTTGATTCTGCAACTCAGGCTTATCCGCGGTAAGCCTGATGATGGCGGCCAAATTCTCTATATAAGTAGTATAATAATTAAAGGGTTCCGGAAAATCGGTCAAGGACAGCATATTCCCGGAATCGGCTCTTTTAATATAACTGGAATATTCCCCTATACGATTCACGTTTAAAATATCAAATCCGGACTCCTTCATTACCTTGGTAAATAACAGGGAGGGCTTTATATCATCATCTGTAATCAATTTTGGATTGGTGTTCAGTTCATCAAAACCGTTGGTACAGGACAATGGTATGCACATTGCAATGAGCAACGATAAGGTTATCGGTATTCTTTTTATTGTTTTCATAGTATACTTTTTAAAATCTTAAAATGTTACGGAGAGATTAAACCCTAAGCTTCTTGTGGTCGGCATTGAAAACGATTCATAACCTTGGGCCGCCGCAGTTGGGGAGAATGCCGTATCCGGGGCAATCCCCATTTCAACAAACTTTGAGTCCCTATACAAATACATTACATTTCTAGCCACAATGGACAATTTGGCGGAATCAAAGGGTGTGCCGCTCAACGTCTTTTTATTAAAAGAATACCCTAAAGTAACCTCCCGTAAAGAAGCGTTGGTAGCATCCAGAACAAATTCCTCCCCTATATTGCCCCAAGATCTGGCCGCAAAATAATCCTGTCCCAGAACATTGTTCTGGACCGAAGGGGTATAGGTACCGTCTCCATTATCTATAACCCCCTCCACGGTCAGGTTCTCCCTCACATTGGTCCACACACCGGTTCCTTTGGCATTTTGGTCATACCTGCTCCATGAATATACTTCTCCTCCCATCCTTACATCTATCAATGCACTTAAGGACAAACCCTTGTAAGTGAAAGTATTGGTAAGACCTCCCAACCAATCCGGTTGAATATTCCCTAAAATGGATAGTTCATCCGCACGTACATACGATTTTCCATCTGCATTCACTACCAATTCGCCGGTTGGACTCCTTTTGTACTCATATCCCAAAATACTACCATATGGCAACCCGGGTTGGGCAATAATACTGGCATTGTCCGTCGCAATAAAATTATATCGATCTATCCCCTCCACCAAGCTTTCTATATTGGAGGTATTTTTGGAAAAGTTAACATCGGCCACCCATTTAAAGGAATCCGCAACCTTAATCGGGGTCATGGAAACGAACAATTCCACTCCCTTATTGGAAACTTCCCCCGCATTCAAATACAACCCCCCGAATCCGGTGGACTCCGACAGGCCAATCTGCATAATTTGATTGCTGGTCTTGGAATCATAATAGGTAAAATCGATGCTCAATCTGTTGTTAAAGAACCTTAGGTCCGCTCCCACCTCAAAGGAAGTGGTCAACTCGTTCTTTAAATCCGTTGCCGGAACGCTTCCATTTATTCTCGCAAAACGTTGTCCCTGAAAGGTATTGCTCTGTACCGTATATCCTCCTTTTGTCTGATAGGGATCTGCATCGTTCCCTGCCTGGGCATAGGATAACCTTAGCTTGGAAAAGGTGATGGTCTCCGAATTAAAATTAAAGGCATCCGAAAGCACATAACTTAAACTTGCAGAAGGGTACATGAACGAATAATTACCTTCTCCCAAGGTACTGGACCAGTCGTTACGCGCGGTCAGATCCAGAAAGGCATAGTTTTTATAGGCCAACTGCCCGGTCATAAATACGGATTGGATCTCTTTTTGTATCAAGGTATAGGAAGGAATGACCAAATCGGCATTTTCAATGGTATACAACTCCGGGATATTCATATTCCTACCTATGGTCGACGACCTTTCATAGCGACGTTTGAATTGATTGGCCCCTAGGGATAACGATCCTGTAAAATCACTGGAAAGTTTTCCACTTGCCGTAAGCAAAACATCAGAATTCAGTTCGTTGACCTTAAAGGTATCGAAATCTACACGTCCATTTACATAAGCCCCTCCCGGGGTTCCGGCACTGTACTGCTGTCTTTGCGTTTCCACATAACTGTCATTACCGACCCGACCCATTATGTTTAACCAATCCGTAATTTTATAGGTTGCGGACAACAACCCAACAAAACGGTCCCTGTTATCTTCACTCGTCACTTCATTGACCAGCCAATAAGGGTTTGTGGGACTTCCTCCCTTATAATTTCGATAACTTCCATCCTCGTTGCGTCCACCGTTCATCGCCAGCCAGGCCAAGTCAATATTCCTTGGCACAAGATTCAGGGCCGCTGCTACGTTTCGGCCACTGGAAACCCCTACAATAGGTCTGTTATCGGCACCACTTTTTATAAAATTGGCCTTGGTCTCAACATGTAGACGATCAGAAACATCCGCCCCAAAAGTAGCGTTGAAGGTATGTCTCCCAAAACTTGAATTGGGCACGATTCCCTTATTTTTCAGAGATGATGCAGATACCCGATAATTTATCTTTTCCGATCCCCCACCAACTGCCACGGTATTGGTGATCGTACTCCCTACATTATAAAAATCCCTTAAATTATCCTTGGGCTGGGAAGAATAGGGCACAGGACCCAGGTCCAATAAATTCCTTATCAAAATAAGCCTTCCATCAAACTTACCTCCCCAACTGTCTACACCACCTCCCTGGGCAGGATATTCAACGCCATTATATACTTCGGTCCCAAAACCAAAGGAATCATCATAGCCCACCCCATAATTGTTTTGGAACTTGGGCATAATATTTACCATTTCCATAGTAGTATTGGAGTTGTATGTTACCCCCAATCTCTTCTTGGAAGAGGATTTCTTGGTAGTGATCAAAATAACCCCATTGGCACCACGTGACCCGTAGAGCGCGGCGGCATTAGGCCCTTTCAGCACAGAAATTGTGGCAATATCATCCGGATTGATATCCTTTATACCATCCCCAAAATCACGGCCGGCAAAAATATTGGTCTGATTTAAGTTGTCGTTACTAATAGGAATACCATCCACCACATACAAGGGCTGGTTGTTACCGCTCAAGGAACTGCTCCCCCTGATCTGAACGAAAGTAGAACCTGCAGGCCCACCTGAACCCGAAGTTACGAATACACCCGCAACCTTGCCCTTAAGGGAATTGGCCACGTTGACCTCCCGGGCCTCCGTCAAGGATTCCCCCACAATTTCTTGGGCCGAATACCCCAGGGCCTTCTTCTCCCTTTCAATACCAAAAGCCGTCACCACGACTTCCGAAAGTTCCGTGCTGGAGGAATTCATCATAATATTGATTTCCGATTTGGCACCCACGACAACTATCTGACTCTCATAACCTATATATGAAAATTCCAAGGAGACATTGTTATTGGGAACCTTGATCGTATAATTGCCATCAAAATCGGCAGACACCCCGGTAGTGCTACCTTTTATAATAACATTCACCCCGGGAAGCGGAGTGCCATCACTTGCATCGGTAACCGTTCCCGAGACCGATCGTTCTTGCGAAAACACTTGCAAAGTACAAAGTGTAAAAATTGCAAAAATCAAAATTTTCTTCATAGTTATTTAGTTTTGGTTAATTTAAATTGTTTTTCATTTCAAAGTGTTAAAATCAATCATATATCGTAAGGAATATTAATATTGACTGCAATATAACAAGTAGAATGATAATAAACAACAAAAATTAATAAATAATTTACACAAAAATAATGTTTTGAAAGTTTTTATTAAAATTATTAAACTAAACGAAACTTAAAATGTACAATAAACAATTATTTATAAGATATTATTTTATAATACATAGACCAATACCCTTAGAAAATGAAAAAAATACAATTAATTGCCGGAATACATCTTACCACTGCAAAAAGATGGATTCCCAGAAATTTGTAATTACAAAGATGGGCAACATCCATATTTAAACCCGTCCTGTATTTCGCCCTATTTTAAAGAAGGTTTCATTAAACTATAGTCATTTAAGCAGTCCCCTTTTCTACTTTACCAATAAACCCATGTCTAATAACGCCCATACATTTAAAAACAGATTTTTGCAACAAAAAGCACAGACCATTAAAATAATTCGTCCGATTTAACCCCAAATTAGGAAGAAAGCCCAAAGGATTACAGATATAAAAATATCGATATAGTTATTGCATATAACTATATTTCTTTCTATACCTTTCGAAGAAATATAAAATTTCTTGCCCTGAAAGCTAGCGTGATGGTTAAAAAGGCAGTCCGCACCCAAGGGTCGGAACATCTTTTTGATTTAGGAAGTTTAAATATATATGGGTTTGTCAGAGACCACAGGATGAAAGTCGTTCCATATATACCGTAAAAAAACATGACTTGAATGGGCCGTACAAATCCCTGTGCGGAACTTCAGGAATACCCTATTTATCCTTATTCCCCTTTTTGCCTTCCGGTTGCACTGCCAGAAGAAACGCAGCAATAACGGCCAATACAATTCCAGCAATTTTATAATGCCCCGGCATGACACCCAAAACCAACAGAGAAATAATCGAGGTCATCAAAGGCGCTCCGGCATTGGTCATTGGCGATACTACTATTGCCTTACCGTACCTAAACGCGAATACAAGGCAAAGGGCACCAATGGCATTTAAAATTTGGATCGCCGCAGCCAAATAGGGGCCGTCCCAACCCCAATTGATTTCTTGGGAAAAATCGGTCATATAAAACGCTACCGGGATTAGCATAATTCCTGTAATCATCATATAGAAAAATATACTTTCCGCACTCATGGAACTATTTGCCAACTTCATAAAATACGCTTGTACGCCCCAAGCAACCAGAACCAAAATGGCAAGCAGGAACCACAAGGTTCCATTTTCGTCCAACTCCTCAGTGTTCAAGTCCCCGCTATATTCAAATAAGGGCAGGGAGAGTAGAGCCAGGAAAATCCCAATGACCCCCAACAAACCGGTCCGTTCCTTTAAAAACAGGAGGGAGAGTACAATCGTTATCAGAGGGGAGAGGGATATTATAGGGAAGATCAAATAAGTTGGGCCTATCGTTACCGCATAAAAAAGAATCATTTGCCCACCTGCACCCAAAAGACCTATAATTAAACCATATAATACGGATTTTTTATCCCTTTCCAACTTCCAATTGATTCGCCAAAGCACAAAAACGGCAGGAAGAATCATGGTCAGGGCCCAGACACAATAGATCAGGGTATCCGGAAATCCGTTACGGGAAGGAACCCCTGTAAATGCACCCCAAACCCCCCAAAATACCGTAGCAACGATTGCAAATAACAGCCATGGTTTCTTTTTATTGTCTTTCATATCGTATTCAAATAACACTAATCAATTATGCAACTATCCCATTTTACGGGCAAAGGAACAATTCCTATTCATAGATTCTATATCAGCTCATCCAATTGTCCAGATTTTCCCTTACAAAATCATCATCGTTCAAATCGGGATAAAGGGCATATACCCTATCTATTTCCTCTTTCTGCCCCAGACTTAATCTCTCTTTTGGATTAATGGTGTAATTGCCTTTCAATAAACCCTGTCTTATCAATACTTCATGAATCCCGGCTATGGATCCCTTAAAACTATTCCTGGAATCGAAAAAAGCCGCATTGGCATCCGTTATTCCGATCCCGACCGACAAAAGATCCAATGTTTCCGATGGAGGCGCTTTCTTGATCCTTTCAAAAAGTGCCACTGCCTTTTTGTTCCACACGGCCCAATGCCCCAACAGGCCGCCAACAATTTTTTTATTAACAATACCCTCAACTGTAGGAATGTTATATTCCGTCAATAAATCGGCAACTATATTATCATCGTTCCCGGTATATAGCGCAATCTCCGAAGCCCTGCCCGATTCGGCCACACCACGCACAACATCAATGGTGCTATACCTATCAAAAGGCGCCATTTTAATGGCAACAACATTTTCTATCCTGGAAAATTCACGCCAAAATTCAGTATCCAACACACCTCCCCCTACCGAAGTCTGCAAATAAAAACCAATTACAGGTATCACTTCGGCAACTGCCCTGCAATGCGCAATCAATTCCTTGTTCGATTTTCCCTTTAAGGCCGCTAAACCAAGTAATCCGGCATGATACCCCAGATCGGCCGCAATTTGGGCCTCCTTAACGGCCTGTACCGTATTCCCCAACACCCCGGCAACCCTAAAAACTACTTTTCCGGTTTTGTTGCAAAAAGAGTCCATCTCTTCCCTTCCCAATTCCAGTACAGGTTGGTAAAGCCCCGCTTCACGTATTTCAAATTGACTGGTATGGACCCCAATGGCCAAGCCTCCCGACCCGGCAGCCAAGTAATATCTGGACAATGCCCTCTGTCTACGCTCATCCAGTTTTAAGGCTTGGGTCAATGCGGTAGGATTGGCGGGTATCACCAGCCCCTTTAGCAATAAATCCTTTAAATCTTCCAACAATACACTGTTCAATGTTTCCCGTATTTAATGATTAATATTTACCGTCCCTTACCTCAAAATGGGTGGATTTGCCCAATAAACGTTTATCGGAACCTATCCACCGGGCCGTCCATTCCACCAGCTGGTCCAAATCCACTCCAGGAACTCCCAATAGACCAATACTCTTGGATACATTGACCGAAAGTGCCGAATCCGCCTCAGTGCCTTTGAACAGCACCTCCTTTCCCATTAATTTTCCAAATTTTTTGGCCACCTCGGCCACGGATATCAATTGGGTGCCGCTAATATTCAGATGTACTGCCGGGGAAGCACAATACTGCAGGCTTCTTAAAATCATCTCATTGGCATCCCCTTGCCAGATCACATTGGCATATCCCATGGTTACATCCAATGGTTCCCGATTATAAACCTTGGAAGCAATATCCACCAATACCCCATACCTCATTTCCACTGCATAATTCAATCGAATTAAAATTACCGGGGTCCCGTTCCTTATACTTCCAAATTCGAACAAACGTTCCCTTCCCAAACAGGACTGTGCATATTCCCCTATGGGCTCCGGTCTGTCGGATTCTTTGGATCCACCAGAAGTTATATCCACCAAGGGATAAACACATCCGGTAGAAAACGCGACTATTCTGGAATTTTTGAATTTTTGGGCAACCAGGCCCGGTA
The DNA here is from genome assembly GCA_965652575.1 of uncultured Arenibacter sp. Classification (GTDB taxonomy): domain Bacteria; phylum Bacteroidota; class Bacteroidia; order Flavobacteriales; family Flavobacteriaceae; genus Arenibacter. Next base: position 16,388 of record CBFGWQ010000028.1, read on the forward strand.
AAAAGGAGTTCATTGCCCAGGTAAACGACTCATTGCCCTCCGTACCAAATTTCATGCCCGCCAGATAAATAACATTATCCACTTCGGGAAGGCTATCCAAAAAATCCCGATCCAGAAGGTCTCCCTTAATGGTCTCAACGCCACTCTCCTCAAGAAAGGACTGTTGCTCCCTATCACTAAATCTGGAAACGCCAATAATTCGTTTTTCTATTCCTGCCATTTCACAGGCCCTTCTGGCCATACGGGCCATGGAAACGCCCATTTTACCAGCAACACCCAGCAAAATAATATCTCCTTCCAACGCCCTGAACATAGCGATCAAGTCTGATGTGGGCCTTGACAAAGCCTCTTCCAACTCATTCTCGTCCCTAAAATATTTTGGATAATCCATGACCATACTATTTACTGTTTTCCTGAATTATTTTTTATAAGCCCCTATTGACATCTGTTTATGAATATAAAATAATCCCAACTTTCCGAATTGGGAAATGGCCGTCCTTAATTTAAATTTCTTACAATATCCAATTTTTCCTTTACCAATTCCACAATTTCATCGGTAGCCACCGGAAACACTTTTCTAAGATCTATTTCCTCATTGGTCAACAATTTAACTTTTAGGGCACCCATAAAAATATTCTTGATCTCCGTAGCCAGGTTTATCTTACAAATTCCCCGGTCCACCGCCTTTCTTAAACTGCTTCCCGGAACACCGGACCCCCCGTGCAAAACCAATGCTGCAGATGTGGCCGCGGCAATTTCCGACAACCGATCAAGTTGAAGTTCCGGCTCTCTGTCATAAAAACCATGTGCGGTACCAATGGCAACCGCCAGGGCATTGACCCCCGTAGCCTCCACAAATTCCTTTGCTTCCAAAGGATGCGTAAAACCTCCCTTTTCCTTGTCCTGACCCAATTTGGCAATATAACCAAGCTCTGCCTCTACATTGGCACCGTAGCTTTCCGCCAATTTCACCACCTTGGCCGTAATGGCAACATTTTCATTAAAAGGCTTTTCACTGGCATCGATCATTACCGAATCAAATCCCGCGTCCAAACATTGGGCCACAAGATCATAGGAATCCCCGTGATCCAAGTGTACCCACCCCTCCACACCATGATAATTGAGCATGGATCTGGCCATTTGGTATGCCACGGGCAATCCCATATAGTCTATAGAACTTTTGGTCAATTGTAAAATAAGGGGCTGTTCCATAACTTTCGCAGCCAATAAAACCCCCTTCAAGGTCTCGAAATTATAAAAATTTGTAGCCAAGACCGCCTGTCTCTTACTTCTTAACGTTATAAACTTATCCTGTAATTTCATTCTATTGACCCATAATAATTAAACCTATCCTTCGCAATTTTCATTATTTCATCGAGATCTTTAAACGCTTCGGTCCCACCTGCTTTTGTTGTGGAAATGGCCCCGATCAAATTCCCGAACTCCTGGCAATCTTCGGGGGAAGCCCCCTTTATGAACCTGGAAATAAAACCTGCATTAAAACTATCTCCCGCACCTATGGTATCGACCACATCCTTATTCAAAAAAGGTTTTTGTTGAACCTCCTTGTCTTCATAATACATTACAGAGCCCCTACTCCCACATTTCACCACTACATAACTGCACTTATTTTTAACACTTTCAATGGCTTGGTCAATACTCGAAAACCTCGTTAATTTTTTAAGTTCCACCTCATTGGGAATAAAAACATCCACAAAAGGAAGCACTTGTTCCAAATTAAGGTCCCATATTTCGGATGGATCCCATTGTACGTCCAGCGAAGTGGTAACTCCCTCATTTTTTGCCATTTCAAATAGTTCATGAAGGTTATTTTTAAATCCTGGCTGAAAAAAATAAGAGGAAAAGTGAAGATGCTTGGCCCGCCTTAACTGCTTTGGATCAATATCGTCCAAACCCATATAGGACATGGCCCCTTGGTGTGTAATCATAGCCCTGTCCTCATCATAACTAAGTGCTACGGTGGCGCCGGACTTAAATTTATCATCTATGATTATCATTGACGTATCCACGCCCGACCTGTTCAATTTATCAATTATAAATTGCCCGAAAACATCATTCCCGAGCTTTCCTATAAAGGCTACCTTTAAACCCAAAGAACTTAAATTACTGGCACAAATGGCAGATGAACTTCCCAAGGTCAGGGTCATGTCGTTCGACAAAATTTCCTTTCCGACCACAGGAAACCCCTGCACCTGGTTAAAAATCAAATCTACATTGAGTTCCCCTACCACTATGACATCAAATTCCCTGGCCATTGACTAAATTTTCAGCGCTATTAAATATTTTCTAATACCAATTCTAAATTATCACAATTTCTGTGACTACATAAGTATTATTGATTTTATGCCTTTTTTTTATTCTTATAAATTTTAACTCCCTGAACCACTCTGTTGATAGCATTGTTTACCGATGGGGAATCTGGCGAAAGACCCAGATCCAGTGATTTGAACAGCCCCAAAAGTTGACTTGGAAGCACTGCGCACACTGCAAAGTATTCCTCTGGAATATTATTGGATTCGGCCACTTCAATAAACAGGTCCATAGAAATACTTTCTTTATTTTTTATAAGCTCACCGATTCCGATTTCGTACAACTTTTCTTTTTGCTGATTTATGGACCTCACCAGATCGTACTCATATTTATTTACAAAATCATCATTGGAAAAAAGGTACACTACCAAAGTAGATTCATTGATTACTGCTTTGGGGCCATGTCTCAGTCCAAGGAAGGAATCATATTTACAAACCACCTGACCATCTGTCAATTCCTGAACTTTTAAATGGGACTCCCTTGCTATTCCTTTTAGGGCGCCCGACCCAAGAAAAAATACCCTGTCAAATTCCAAAGCGGCCACAACCTTGACCATTTCCGAATATTTGTCAAGAATGGTTTTCCCATACCGCACTAAATGATCCACATATTTTTTGTTCCTTTCCAACTTTTTGATATCGGACACCAGAATCCCGGCCAATAGCATAGTGGTAAAGGATGCTGTCATAGCCAGCCCCTTATCATTTGCCCCAGCAGGCATTAACAGCACAAAAGAATTATCCGGATCGGCCAAATTGGCAAGCTTGCCGGTAGCATTACATGTGATTATCAAATGAAAGATCGTAGTGCAATATTCGGAAGCCAGATCTACCATCGCAACACTTTCCGGGCTATCCCCTGAACGCGCAAAGGACACCATCAATACCGGTTGTTCGGCATCCATAATATAATCGGCGGGGTGCGAAATAAAATCGGTCGATGCTATCACCTCCGTAGGCCTTCCAAATTTTTTCTGAAACTTTTTATGCAGCACTTCCCCAATAAAAGCAGAGGTACCGGCACCCGTCAAGATAACCCTCAGATTATCATAGACCAACACTTTATTTAGAAAACTGGATAATTCCTGTTTTGAAGCAACAACATCTTCATAGGTCTTTTGCCACAAAGAAGGCTGACCCATTATTTCGGCAGCCGTATAATTTGAACTTGTCGCATTTTTATTTTCAATCATACTTTCAATATCAAAATTAATCTTAAAAGAAATCAAATGTAATTAAACTTTTAAGTAAACGAAAGTATTTTTTATAATATTATTTATTATTCCTTATTATTTAATTATTATTTCGATATATTTGTTTAACATAAATTGGGCGTTCACATACCTTTTTATTAAACTTTAAAGAAAGAACGAAATTGGTTTATCTATAACCAAAAAACTACAGGCCAATTTAAATTTCGCATTCCAAGGCGATTATAACCTGTACTTAAATCTTGACCATGATAAAAAATAACACCTAATGAGATTAATAAAAGAGAGTAAGTCCAAAAGACCTGTTAAGCCCAAATCCTTTTTTAAGAAGCTTGGCCCCGGTATTATTACGGCAGCTTTGGTTTTTGGGCCTGGCAGTTTAACCATCAATACCAAATTGGGTGCCAGCTATGGCTATAGCTTAATTTGGGTTGTGGTCCTATCCATTATCCTTATGACCGCCTTTACTAAAATGTCCACCAGAATAGGCCTTTATAGTAGCGTATCCTTAATGACGCGTATTAAAACAGAAATTGGCAGGACCATTGCATTTCTGGTGGGCTTGGGCATTTTTTTAACTACGGCATCGTTTCAGGCGGGCAATACCGTTGGGGCAAGCCTGGCGTTTTCCGAATTGTTTTCAACCCCATTGGCCGTTTGGATTCTTTTGTTCACCTTATTGGCCATATCTTTATTATATTTTAAATCCTTCTACAAAATCCTTGAGAAGCTAATGATAGGATTGGTCATTCTAATGTTAAGCTCTTTTTTTCTTACTATAATAATGGTAGCGCCCAATATTGAACAGATAATCCTAGGGTTTATCCCATCCGTACCAAGAGGGTCCGAATATTTAATAATAACCCTAACAGCCTCCAGTTTTTCAATAGTAGGTGCATTTTACCAATCCTACCTTGTTCAGGAAAAAGGTTCCGGCTTGGAGGACAAACAGGATTGTATACGGGAGAGCAGGACGGGAATCATCATTCTGGGGTTACTTTCTTCATTGGTTATGGTTTGTGCCGCTTCTGTTTTAAAAAGCAATAATATAGATGTCCGTAGTGCTTCCGATCTGGGATTGGCATTGGAACCCCTATTCGGCCCCTTTACCTCCTATGTTTTCATGATCGGCTTTTTTGCCGCTTCTTTCTCCTCTATGATAGGCAATGCCACCATTGGCGGCGTTATTCTGGCCGATACCCTATTCGGGGAGAGCAGTCTTCAAAAAGTCAGGGTACGGTCCATGATCGTACTAATAATACTGATAGGTGCGGTCATTGCCTTCATTTTTGGTGCACTTCCCTTGGAACTTATCATATTTGCCCAAGGAATAACCATTATGATAGTACCAATGACCGCTGTAATTCTCTTGATGTTCGCAAACAGGAATAGAATATCCAATGAACTTAAAAATGACAATTACACCAATACCATAGGCGTAATTGGCATCACAGTGCTCTTAATAATGTCCGTGTATAGTGTTTATTATTTATTTTTTTAATGAACTCGTTTAAAATTTACATTGGGCAAGGGATAGGCATTCGGCATAAAAATTAGATTAAGTTTAAAGAACCATTAATTATAAAACATTGAATTATGATTAAAAAGGAGACCCCGAACAGCAGAAGGGATTTTGTCAAGACCAGTGTACTGGCCAGTGGTGCAATATTCAGCGGATTACCTATCAAAGCAATGGCCAATAGTAGGAGCAATGCAATAAATGAACTAAAAATAGGACTTGTAGGCTGCGGTGGCCGGGGAACCGGCGCGGCCCATGAAGCCCTAAGTACTTCTACCGCCGTAAAGTTGGTTGCATTGGGCGAAGTTTTTGACGACAGACTCAAAGGAGCCTACCAAAGTTTAATAAACGCCTTTCCCGATCAGATAGATATCCCTGATACCCGAAAATTTGTAGGGTTCGATGCCTACCTAAAAGTAATTGAACATTGCGATATTGTAATCTTGGCAACCCCTCCACCGTTCCGTCCAATCCATTTCGAAGCAGCCATTAATGCCGGCAAACATGCCTTTGTGGAAAAACCATTGTTTGTTGACATTCCCGGATATCTCAAAATAATGGAAACCAATGAACTCGCAAAACAAAAGCGTTTAAGCGTTGGTGTTGGGCTCCAGCTACGGTTTGAGGGCGGTTATCGGGAAATGAAGGATAAAATTGCAGAGGGGGCCATTGGGGACATTACTTCATTGGACGTTTATTATAATGTGGGTGCCCCCGTCATATTTCCAAGACAACCGGAGCAGACGGAAATGAATTACCAAATGAGAAATTGGAGGTACTTCACCTGGTTATGGGGAGGTCAGTTGGCCGGGCAGGCCATCCATCAAATAGATATAATGAATTGGATAATGAACGATTATCCATACACTGTAAATGGTTTAGGTGGCAGACAGGCATATTCGGGACCAAATCAAGGAAATACCTATGACCATCATTATGCGGAATACGAATATCCCAACAAGGTGAGACTTCACGTTCAATGTAGAAATATTGATAATAACTGGAACAAAAGTGGTTTTCACATTCAGGGAAGCAAAGGATATGCCGATGACAAATCCCAAATATTCAATTCCGCCGGCGAACTAATTTGGCGCTACCGCAATAAAGAGGAAGTTTTTGGTTCCTCACAAAAGTGTCAATCCCATTTCATAAACTCCATTTTGGAAAATAAACCCATAAATCAATTGGAATATGGTGCAAAATCCACCCTGACCACCATAATGGGAAGAATGGCCATCCACTCGGGCCAAAGGTTAAATTTGGATCAAGTCCTGGCTTCCAAAAGAACGATTTTGCCCAAAGAGTTTACATGGGATGCCACAATGCCCGATATACCGGGGAAAGATGGTAACTACGAAATCCCGATCCCTGGCAAAACAGAAGTTTTATAAATGACCGCTGCTTTCCATACAGGATAAAATTTAACCATTTCCCAAAGGAAATAGACCAAGTCCAAATTCATCAAAACAACAATATGCTCGACAATAAATTTAATTTAGGTTTTTTTCCAACCCCATTGCATAAATTAAAAAAATTATCCGGTAAATACCCCAAGTATAACATCTTCATTAAAAGGGATGACCATACCGGTCTGGCTTCTGGCGGCAATAAGACCAGAAAACTGGAATATTTGATCAAACAGGCGCTCGATGAAAATTGTGATACCATTATTACTGCCGGGGCACAACAATCGAACCATTGTAGACAAACGGCCGCCGCTTGTTCAATTGCCAATTTGGAATGTCATTTACTATTGGGCGGTGAAAAACCGGAAGTTTATGAAGGTAACCTGTTACTTTCTTCCATCCTGGGCGCAAATGTACATTTCACCGGTAAAAATAGAAAGGGAGAGGATATAGAACCCTTAAAAAGCACACTAAGCAAGCAAGGGAAGAGGTGTTATATAATTCCTTATGGAGGTTCGGATAGCATTGGTGCTTTGGGATTCGTTAATGCCGTAAAGGAGTTTAAGGAGCAATTAACCGCACAAGAATTGAATATTGATTACATATTCTTTGCTTCAAGTTCCGGAGGAATGCAGGCAGGATTGACCCTTGGTAAAGAAATCCATAAATTAAATTCAGAGTTGGTTCCGATCAGTATAGATAAAGATGAAACAAAGGGTGTATCACTGGAAGAAGTTGTTTTGAATATCATAAATGATGGATTTAAAAAATTAAACATCGATAAAAAAATTGAAATTTCAGAAATCGGTTTAAATAGGGATTACGACAAGTACGGTTATGGCGTGGTCACTAAAAATGAAAGAAACGCCATTTTTGAATTGGCAAGGAACGAAGGAGTTTTATTGGACCCTGTCTATACCGGAAGGGCCTTTTACGGAATGTTGGATTTCCTGAATAAGGAAAAACTACCTCCTAATTCCAATGTCCTGTTTTGGCATACAGGTGGGTTGCCTGCCATGTTCACCTCTGCAAACCAACTTAAATAACTTCTATTGGCCATCAATGAAAACAGCAGTTTGCCCCACCCGGAACTGCCCAAAAGGCACGGACGGACGCGACCCAAAGTTGGGAGGATCTTTAGGGTTAGACTTAGGAGTGGTGATTTTTGAAATTTGAACCGTTAAAAACACCTCTATTCCATTTTTTCGTACGGCCAATGGGTGTCCCTTAGCTACGAATAAGACTTTAAAATTTCCGAACGGCAGCAGGATCTTTTAATATTTTTAAACTTTTTAACCATATTCAAAAAAAACTTAACTTAGGGTTAATATGCTTTTACTTCCTAAAAAATATTTTAGCCATTATAAACAGCGTCTCTATGAAACCCTTTTTTGAATGTCTTTTAGCCCTTGTAACAGTAATCAATTTAGGCAGTGTGCTCCACGCGCAAAACCAAAACCCGACCTTTTCCCATACCATAAAAGAGGAATTGAAACCATGGACGAACAAGCCATTTTACAATAATCCCGATAATTTTCAATTTGCCATTGTCAGCGATAGAACAGGAGGGCATCGTGAAGGGGTATTTGGCAAGGGAATCGAAAAAATAAACCTGTTGTATCCGGAATTCGTAATTAGCGTGGGCGACTTAATCGAAGGATATTCCAAGGACAATACCCTGATCAATGCACAATGGAAGGAATTTGACAGTATTCTAAAACCGCTCTCCACCCGTTTTTTCTATGTGGCGGGGAACCACGATTATTCCAACGAGGTAATGGCACAACAATGGAAGGAACGCTATGGCAAGGATTACTATCACTTTATTTACAAAGATGTACTCTTTCTTATTCTAAATAGTAACGATGGTGATGGGGTAATTATGGGCAAGGACCAAATTGCATTTTTAAAGGAAGCTATCGCCCAGAACAACAATGTACGCTGGACAATGGTTTTTATGCACCATCCTATGTGGGCCTACGGGGATGCCAATGGGTTCGATGAAGTGGAAGCTGCCTTAAGCGACAGAAAATATACTGTTTTCGCTGGCCATACCCATCGCTATTTATTCGACGTAAGAAACGATCAAAATCATTATGTCCTGGCTACCACTGGCGGTGGAAGTAGGTTAAGAGGCCCTAAATTTGGAGAGTTCGATCATATCGGATGGGTGACCATGACGGACAATGGACCCAAACTCGTCAACCTTGCCCTTTCAGGAATTCTTGATCATAACGTAAGTACCAAGCAAACAAAGGAGCAGGCCGTTTCGCTCATCAATGCAACAGATTTTAAAACCTTGGTCATGGCCAATAAAACTGAAAGAAAAGCCATTCTATCGTTGGAAAATACCTCCAACAAACCCATTCACTTTAAGGGGCAATTGTACCATCATCACCAGGTAAAGCCCGATTCCTCACGTTTCCAACTTAGTCTACCGCCCATGACTTCCTCTGAAATAGTTATAAAAACTACCCCTTTGGAGAATTCCGAAGCATCCACCTGGGATCCTTTGGAACTTGAATGGGAAATGGGCTACGACAACGATTTTATGGAGCCGGAATTCAGTTTGAGCGGTATCGAAATAATTGAACTAACGCCGTCCCGCACCGGTATATCCATGACAGAACAGGATATTTTTATAAAGGAGCTACAAGTGGCTTTAACACATCCCTATAAAAAAGTTTCCGCAAAATTTACTTTGGACGGTAGCGGTATAAATGAAAATACTCCCGTATTCCCCGAGAGTCTGACCCTGGATAAAACCACCATGCTAAACGTGAAACTCACGGATTCCGAAGGTTTTGAAAGTGCCGTATTCCGGAAAACCTATAAAAAGGTAAAACCTGTAGAGGCGACAAAAAAACCAAGGAACGGTAAAAAAGGGCTACAATATACTTATTATGAAGGTAATTTTGATTCAATACCTGATTTCAACACCTTGAAGTCGTTAAAGAGCGGCTCGGTCACCATATTGGCCCCGGACGAAATTGGAGAAAGATTAGACCACTATGCCATTCAATATAAAGGCTTCATTAGCGTACCGGAAACGGGAATCTATACTTTTTATTTAAAGTCCGATGATGGTTCCAAACTTTATATGGATGGTGAACTTTTAATAGATAATGACGGCTCGCACGATACCTCAACAAAAACGGGTACGAAAGCACTCAAAAAGGGTATGCATCCCGTTCAGATCGATTATTTTGAAGACTTTTTAGGGGAGCATTTGCAATTGGACTTCTCCGGTCCTACAGTGGAAAAGTCACCTGCAGTATTTTGGCATTAATTTTTACCCTAAAGTCCGGTAAAGTGAGGTAGATTAAAATAACGTACATTCTACATAAAAATAGGTGCAAAACGTTGATTTTTTTGTAAATCAAAAAATTGCTACTGTCCGCTCGTCAACAGCTCATTACCGCTACACGATTTTTGCGAGATAATAAAAACACTACCATTTCTATTCCATTTTTTCGTACGGCCAATGGGTATCTATGCCCTGAGTACGAATGAGACTTTGAAATTTCCGTACGGCAGCAGGATCTTTATAAGCTTCCTGTGGGCTTCTCCCCAATTCCATTAAAAAAGGAACAAACATCCCTATGGCCTCCCCAATACTCCACTCCACGGGATGCAATCTATAACATCCATTGGTAAGATGGGTAGTACCAATATTTTTGCTCACCGGAAATATATTTTCCATACGTTGTGGAATCAACGCTCCCAAGGGAACCTGAAACGGAAGGGAAGCAAAGTCGATATAATTGTCCCCTCCACTACTGGGATGCAGATCAATATGGTAATATCCTATCCCCACACTATCCCCAAAATTTGCAGCACGGGCCTCGGATTCCGGTATACCCAGAATACCTGCCCTTTGCGTTGCCCCCACATGATGTTCGGTGATACGAAATAACGGCATGATCCTTCTAGCCTCCCTTATATACGGATATTTTGCCAGGCCATCATTGGTTCCCATTACGTCCGGTCTCAGTCTTATTCCCGGCCAGCCTTTTCCTCCATCGGCCCTGGGAGCTTCCGTTTGCAGCCAGTACAAGAAGGAAAGACTTAATTGCTTGGCCCTATTAATGTGATGTTCCAATTCACTGTTGCTTACATCTACAATATTCCCTAAAAAATAATCGTTTTGGGGGTAATTTACCAGGGTAATATCACCCTTAAGAAACCCCTTTTCAAAATTATCCTTGGCCAGTATTCTGCGATAGTTCCATAGGTTCAATATATTCCCCAAGCTATTGCCCCGTGGGTCGAAACCCAAATTCTTTGGCAATAGGGTACGCGGGTTGGAATAGTTGAGTTCAAGTAACTTTCCTGCCCATGGCATTTTCATTTCGGGCCTAAAGTCGCGCCAAAATCCGTACTCCTCCGGCCGGTCTATGGTCCAATCCCCATTGGGCCTGTAATCCATTGCAAAGCAGACGGTAAATGCCTGATTATTGGCGGGGTCTGCAATTTCGGCCGCATGCAATTCCCCTGTGTCGGATTTGGCTTCCGCCCCGCAAACATATTCGGTACCTGTCATGGGCAATAAATCGCCCAATTCAGTGGCATCCGCAAAATATGGCGCCACTAGATTCCGTATCTCTCCATGGGGTTGTGTCCTGACCCTTACCGATTGCACCCTGTTGCCAAGGGTAGCAGCGTCCATGGCAACCGTTTCCTTTAAAAGGAGCAGTTTACCTGCACTGATATAGGGATCCAACATGGTTTCCAACACCCGCAACGAAACCTTTGGCTCATGACTGATTTCCGAAACGGAGGCATTACCGGGATTGAACCTTTCGTTCCCCAAAAGTTCCGGCTTCAAAGGATAGTTATTGCGATAATATTCCCTGACTTTTTTTCGAAACTCCCTATATAGAGCGGTAGCACCAAAATCATTGATCCATTTATGCTCGTCAGGAGGTACTCCCTGTTGCGTTAATTGTCCGCCTATCCAATCTGTTTCCTCTGTCATTATAACCGTCAGGCCATTGCGAAGTGCCCCCAAGGCCGTGGCGCACCCGCCCGTTCCCCCGCCTATTATTACCAGATCCGCTTTTAAGATCCTCCCTTCCATATGTATACGGTTTACTTTTTTAGCATCCGTTTTCCCATAGGATGCATATATTGGATCTAACACCACCAATCCGCCTCCTAAAGCCAAATTGCCCAAAAAATTTCTTCTTTGCATATGTAGATATTTATTGTTTTTTAGCGGTCATATGTAATTCGCATATCTTCCTTTGGGTTTGCGACCAAATTTTGGTCATGCTCATTTCATAGTAACTAAATTACAAAAATGCCCGTATTACTATTTATTGGGAGGTTAACAAAAAAGGAACAATGGTTTCCCACTGTTCCTTTAACAAC
>CBFGWQ010000029.1:0-27491 GCA_965652575.1 uncultured Arenibacter sp.
GGATAAATGTATAAGGACAACTTACATCCCCTTTACAAAAAAGCCTGTACCCTCCCAGCGGAAGTACAGGCTTTATCTTAGCGGTATACTTACAATATTATCACATCTTCAAATTATCACATCTTCAAATTATCAAATTTTCTAATTGTAACATTAGCCCATTGTTACATTGCTAAATTGCTACATTAACAAAACACTATTTCCATTCGAAATCACCGTTATCGATACTCCAATCATTTCCGAAAAACCCAGCGCATTTAATTGCAGAAGTTCCGTTCGCCAGAACAGTTTCATCAAAGAGCAGTACATCCGGAAATGTGGTTCCGTTCACCAAATAATGATTGGCATAGGCCGCTTTCATTCCCTTCTCCCCCGTTGCCGTTACAACCCCAACACTGGCAATATCACTATCCGCTCTGGGAAAAATAAAATAAAGCCCCCAATGGCCTCCGGACAAACTTCTATTTCCAAAATTCAATGCGTTGTCGGATACTTGGACCGGACTATTTTTCAATAGTTTGTCCCATGCGGCATTATTGGATCTATTACCATAAACAACAATATTTTGGTCGGGATAATCTTTAGGGGAAAAATTGATATCCGCTACCAATTCAATATTCCCATTGGCCTTGTACCAGAAGGTATCGGCATCGAACCTGGCCTTATTGTAATACCAATCGTTCTCCGATTGGGAACCTTTGGTTGCATATACAAACACTACATCATTTCTAAAGGCATCCTTGAACCCTCCATATCTATGGGGGCCTTTTTCCTCCAGGGAAGGTTTGGACACCATATTCCACTCCCCGTCCCTTTCCTTAAAAAAAGTATCTCCCTTAGATGGGATTTTGATCTCCTTTCCGTTTAGTTCAATGCTATCGATTTCTCCTGGCAATTGCGAAAAATCTACCTCCAATAAGGACACATTTTTGGTCTCTATTTTAAAAATGGTATCCCACGAAAAATCGAAGGAACTAATTTCAAATGGTATTTCTTGCTGATGGATGGAAATAAAATGTGAAGACGAAGAGACCCCAGGGGACCCGGTACTGAACTCCAATTTTTTTATATCCTTTACCTCGGGAATTGTCCGTTTCCTAAAAAGATTGAAAATGGGTTCCCAATCCACACTGTGGTCGCCATACCAATGCGTACCGCCCGGATACTCGTAATAGGTGAAATCCGGATGAAACTTCCCCAATCGTTCCCTCATGTCACGGGCTATATAGGTAGGAACCACATTATCCTTTTCACCGTGCAGCACATACACTCCATGATGCAGATAATTTCGGATCAATTTTAAGGTTCTGCTTGGGGTTCCCGCCCTTTCCACCATTTTTTCAACCGCAGTGGGCACATGCTCCTGGGTAAGGCGTTCGAACATTTTAGGGCCAATCCCGTATCGCATCCGTTGTTCCTCTGTCATTTCCTGTAGTCTTTTGGACCTACTTCCGCGGTACAATAACAGATCCGGATACCCGGCACATGGTGCTATGGCAGCAAAATGGTCTGGATATGTGGCCCCCAAATACCATGTGCCATGTCCCCCCATGGAATGCCCTGTCAGATAAATTTTACTATTGTCCGGTTTATAGATCCGTTTGCTGTCCGCCAGTACTTCCAAGGCGTCCAACCTTCCCCAATCCTCCCAAGCAAACCCAAAGGGTCTCCTATTGGTTGGAGCAACAAGGTTGCCCCAATCTTTTTGTTTATAGGCATTGGCCTGGTTTACGGCCTCTACAGAAGCTCCATGGACCGAAAGGAAAAGGGCTCCACCCTCGGTTTGCCCATTTTTGTCCGGTGCTACACTGTAATACTGAACACTTTTATCTATATCGCTTATAAAGGTCCTCTTGTGGTGCTTATTTTTTGATTTTACGTTTAAAGCCAAAGTTTCGATAGCAACCTGATCTCCGTTACTTTGTAACAATCGAAGATCAACATTCACTTTTTCCTGAGCGGGGTCCAAGGTGGACGATGGAATGGAAAATGGAATCTTAGAGATCGATAAAGGCGGAATATCGGTCACTTTTGTTGTAAGCTCCCTGGCGTTGACCGTAGCCTGAATAGCGTATTTCCTGATCCACTTATCGGAAGCGTTAACAACTCTTATGGCTGCCTTATATTCCATATTCTCCCCTAATAAAAGATCGGGAACCGTAACATCCCGGGTAGTAAATTGAATCTCTGCCTTAGGTTCCAATAACCGTGCCCGGATCCTTGGGAAACGTCCGACCTTTAAAACAAAAGTATTATTCCCTTTTTTTAACCTCAAAGGGATAAGGTTCCAGCCAAAATCGTAATGGTCGCCTTCATATGGATAACCATTAATGGAAGCCAAGGAATGACCGGAAGCTTCGAACAAAACCGTTTTTTCAGAACCTGAGCTATAGTTAAGATATACGTAGCCCGACCTGAGGTCCCGACCCGAAAAGCTGTTGGTACTGTCCACCGCTATGGCGTTCCATTTTAATTCCCTTCCAAAGGGATCTATATCAAAGACTTCACCTTCCCTTACCTGGACATCGGGATTCATTAGGAACTTGTCAAAAACAGGGTCTTCAGGAAATGAGGAAGATTCAAACCCGAAACTTGGAATGGTCAAGACCAGGGCCTTGTTAAATATATGGATTACCTTTCCTTCATGGATATCCTCCACTTTTTCCTTACCAAAATATTCCACTATATTTCCGGTACGTTGTTGCCCGATAAGCACAATGGGGAAGAGCATGAACGTTAATAAAACAGCAGCACTTTTCTTATATAATTTAACCATAATAAAACTGAATAAGGAATTGAAAATTTAATTTCCATAATTAGTAGGCCGCTGCCCAACAATTTAGACCAACAGCACAAACCCGAAGCTAAATGGAGCATAATTTTAGTATAGGCCCATTTTATAGAAAGATATGGACCAAAAAAAACCTTCGAAAACGAAGGTTCTAAATTTGTACAAATATTACATCTATTCCGTTTCCTTGGAAGCTTCTTCCTTTTCCTCCTCATCCGTAAACTCTGTAATACCATGCTCATGCAATAAATTGTACCATTGAATGATCTTTTTAATATCGCTGGCATATACCCTATCCTCATCATAATTGGGCAGTACCTCAAACAAATATTCCTCCAATTTTATCTTATCCTCCTTATGGTTCACAGAGGTTTTTCCACCATCTTCCTTTTCCTTGATCTTTTCGAACACCACTTTCAACGGCACTTCCTCTTCCAATGTATAGATGGCGATCTCAGACAGGACACTAACACTGTTCTTAAAACTTACGGTAACTTTTTTACCATCCAATAAGGATTCGGCTACAAATCCTGAACGCGTCTGCGTTAATAATTTAAAAAGTCCAGGCTTACCTGCTATCGATAATATTTTATTTAAACCCATCTGTTATTTTAGTTTCAACGGCAAATATGCTACTTTTTGTTTATACTGGAAATAGTTTTAACGTGCTTTTTTTATGTTGGGAAAGCGCATTCTATATTCCACCTTTATCTTTCCCTTGGAAATATTGGTCAACCTACCTTTTATAAGGCGTTTTTTTAGGGTAGATAATTTATCGGTGAACAAAATTCCTTCTATATGGTCATATTCATGTTGAATGACCCTGGCCAAAAGGCCATTAAAGGTTTCCCTATAGGATTTAAAATTCTCGTCCATATAGGATAAGGTAATAGTATCCTTTCTTAAAACGTCTTCCCGAACATCGGGTATACTGAGGCAGCCTTCGTTAAAGGCCCATTCCGCTCCGGTCTCTTCCTCTATACGGGCATTGATAAACACTTTCTTAAAACCTTTCAATGTATTTTGCTCGTCTTCCGAAAGCTCTTCATCATCACCAAATGGAGCGGTATCCACTAGGAACAACCTAATGGGCAGGCCAATTTGGGGCGCGGCCAGACCAACACCATTGGCATTGTACATGGTGTCCCACATATTGGCCAACAGTTCCTCCAATTTTGGGAAATCCTTATCAATATCATCCGCTACTTTCCTAAGTACCGGGTCTCCATAAGCAACTATAGGTAATATCATACTACTGTTTTCTATTTAAATACGCCTGTAGGATTATAGTGGCGCTAATTTCATCGACCAAGGCCTTATTCCTTCTTTGTTTTTTTTTAAGGCCACTATCTATCATGGTTTGAAATGCCATTTTAGAAGTAAAGCGCTCATCCTGTCGCTCCACAGGTATCTTTGGAAAAACACCCTCCAAAGTCCTCAAAAAAGGTTTGATCAATTCCTCGGATTCGGATGGAAGATTGGTCATTTGCTTTGGCTCCCCGATCACAAATTTATCTACCTTCTCCTCTTGAACAAACTTCCTTAGAAAATTCAAAAGTTCCTTTGTATCAACGGTAGTGAGGCCAGAAGCTATTATTTGCAATTCGTCGGTAACGGCAATCCCCGTCCGTACCTTTCCATAATCCAATGCTACAATCCTTCCCACACATTTTTTTTGCAAAAATAAAGGATAAATTGTTATAAGTACAAAAACAAAAGGTTAATTAGCTGCTAGCCCTTATATTTGCCAAAATTTGAATAATTAAAGATGGAAGAACTAAGAAAAACAATAGAAACCGCTTGGGAGAATCGAGATCTACTTAAAGAAATACCAACGCAAACCGCCATAAGGGAGGTTATAGATCTTTTGGATAACGGCAAATTACGCTGCGCTGAACCTACCACAGATGGATGGCAGATCAATGAATGGGTAAAAAAAGCAGTGGTACTATATTTTCCGATACAAAAAATGGAAACCCTGGAGGCGGGCATCTTTGAATATCACGATAAAATGCCCCTTAAAAGAGGTTATGCCGAAAAAGGGATTAGGGTTGTCCCCAATGCGGTTGCCAGACACGGGTCCTATATTTCCGCAGGTACTATTTTAATGCCCAGTTATGTAAATATTGGTGCCTATGTGGATGAAGGTACCATGGTAGATACATGGGCCACCGTTGGTAGTTGCGCACAAATCGGAAAGAATGTCCATCTCAGTGGCGGGGTAGGCATTGGCGGGGTCCTGGAACCCTTACAGGCGGCCCCTGTTATAATTGAGGACAATGCCTTTATTGGATCCAGATGTATTGTTGTGGAAGGGGTACGGGTAGAAAGAGAGGCCGTGCTGGGAGCAAATGTAGTACTTACCGGCTCCACAAAAATTATAGATGTTACGGGCGACAAACCTATAGAGAGAAAAGGATTGGTGCCTGCAAGATCTGTGGTAATACCGGGAAGTTATACCAAAAAATTTCCGGCTGGCGATTATCAGGTGCCGTGTGCTTTGATCATTGGTACCAGAAAAGAAAGTACCAATAAAAAAACTTCCCTAAACGATGCCCTAAGGGAATATGATGTTGCGGTTTAAAAGTAAGGAAGTGGGAACAATCATATAGATTCCCTGAACAGCTTTGTTTACCAATAGATTTGTTGATATGCCTTATAGGTTTTAGTTGGGAACGCAACCCCTAAAAAACCGATAAGGCATATTGTTTTGAAATACTAAAAAAATTAAGGTAAAGCCTCCAGAATAATATGGCCATCACATTTAGCTGAACACCGGATATAAGGAGATTGCCTAACTCCACATATCCTGGAAATATTGTTTTTCTGAATATCCCCTTCCAATCCTCCCCAACCGAAATAACATCAATATTTTATTCCCCCACTATGCGTTGCTTATTTCTTATCGGTTCGGGAACTACTTCATCAACATAACCAATTTCATTCTTTTTTGTATGAAATTACTGCACAAATAACTTATAACCCAATATACTATTATTAAATTTTAAGTGTTATGTATTAAGTAACAGCGTTATAAATTTTAGTGATTTCAACGCAACTATTTCTATTAATACTATCTAATAAGTGGTTAAAATTACGATTGCATGATAAATCAAAGTGAAAGAATATCAGCCTTAATAATCACTTATAATGAAATTGGGTATATTGAAAAATGTATCGATTCCATTGCATTTGCAGATGAAATCATCGTAGTGGATTCATATAGTACGGATGGCACCTACGAATATTTGAACAATCATCCCAGGGTAAAGGTCATCCAAAACGAATTTGAAAATTACACGGCCCAAAAATCCTTTGCCCTAAAACAGGCTTCAAATGATTGGGTGCTGTTCTTGGATGCCGATGAGGTGGTTACGGACAAATTGAGGCATGAAATAAAATGTAAGGCCAAAAAGGATTCTGAACATTCCGCATATTGGTTCTACCGAAAGTTTATGTTCAAAAACAGTCGACTGCGCTTTAGTGGATGGCAAACCGATAAAAATTATCGCCTATTTAGAAAAAGTAAAGCGCAATTTTGTAAGGAAAAAATAGTTCATGAAACCCTGATCGTAAAAGGTACATCTGGGATATTGAAGCAGAAATTAATGCACTTTTGCTACAAAAATTACGAAGATTATAAGTTTAAAATGTTAAAATACGGGCGGTTAAAGGCCAAGGAAGCCCACCAAAAAGAAAAAAAATTCAATTACCTCCTATTGATCTTTAAGCCTTTTTGGAAATTTTTTAACCACTACATAATTAGATTGGGAATACTTGATGGAAAAAAAGGGGTTACCATTTGCTATTTGAATGCCTTGGGCGATTTTGAAAGGTATAGGGAACTAAAGCGCTTGGGCAAAAGGGAAAAACTTACTTATTCTTTGGTCAAGCCGTAATCGGTCCAAGTACTTCCTGTCTTTTTCACCAATTTAATAATGGCCTTATTTTTTAAAATCGAATCTTTGGTCTTATAACTTCCCGTATGATCCAAATGCACACAGATAGCACTATACCTCAATTGTTTGGATTTAACGCCACTATTGAACAAGCGTTCGCCCAGTTCCCGATCCTGACCCCCATATTGCATTCTCTCATCAAAGCCATTTACCCCAAAAATATCCTTTTTCCAACCAGAAGAATTATGACCGTTCCAACTGGCATGGGTCGGGGTTAAGGAATTACACATCCTGGAGACATTTCCCTTGACCGTTAGCTTTATATTTTTATACAACTTGGGCAAGCCATGCAGTTCCAGCCATTTAATATTGAAACAATTTTGCCTTTCAATATCTTCACGGGTAATGCGTTGGGAAATATTCATTGGCAGTTTACAGTATCCTCCGGATATAAAATACCCTTTGGCCCTATTTCGTTGGTGTACCGCTAAAAAATCTGCCCTAGGAATACAATCCCCATCGGTCATGACTATATATTCTGCCTTGCAGGCCCCTAGCGCTTTGTTCAATATTTTGGATTTCTGGAACCCCTCGTCCCCATGCCATACATGAACCACCGGATAAAAAATACATCTGGCCATTTTTTGGATCAACTCTTGGGTTTTTGGTCCGGAACCATCATCGGCAATGATCAATTCAAAATCCTTAAATGTTTGCCGATGAAAGCCCCATAGTACTTTTTCCAACCATTCTTCGGAATTATAAGTACTTACAACAACGGATATAGATGGGATAGAGTGCTCCACCCAACAAAATTATAACCCTTTATTTACATATCTTTACGCCCTTCTTTATCTTTGCATTAGTTTATGGTTAAAAAATTATTATTTGGTTAAACACACCTTTATATCCTCCGATGCCGGGAATAGCTTTTTACCTTTAAATTATAATTGTTGATTGTCCCATTATAAAGGAGATTCCCAAGGGACAGAATTATATAACCCGTCCATTTTTAGGGCAAGCACATTAATAAAAACTCATGAAAATTGTCATTTTAGCAGCAGGTATTGGCTCCCGACTTGGAAACCCGTTCCCCAAACCCTTAACCCCCTTAAAAAATGGAAAATGTATCATGGAGATGCAGGTCGACAATTTGGATAAAACCTTTGACATAGATAACATCAACGTTGTTGTTGGCTTTAAAAAAGATCTAATAATGGAACGCTTTCCAGAACTCACCTATATATACAATCCGTTTTTTGATCAGACCAACACTTCCAAAAGTCTATTAAAGGCCCTAAGAAAAAACAGGGACAAATCCGTACTTTGGCTTAACGGCGATGTTGTTTTTGATGTAAGCCTATTGTCCGCCTTAATACCGTACATTGATAAAAATCAATCGTTTGTAGCGGTAAACACCAACAAAGTGGCAGATGAAGAGGTAAAATACACATTAAAGGATAGTTTTATTGACAAATTGTCCAAGACGGTAAAAAATGGATTGGGCGAAGCAGTTGGAATAAATTTCATAGCTGCCAAGGACATAAAAAGTTTTATTGCCAGACTGGAAGAATGCGGTGACAATGATTATTTTGAAAAAGGCCTGGAAATGGCAATTGAAAAAGACGACCTCAAAATTAGCGCTGTGGATATTTCCGATTACAATTGCATGGAAGTTGATTTTAAGGAAGATTTGGAAAATGCCAATACCCTATTTCGAAAATGAAAGTAATTTTATTTTGCCAAAATGCATATGCTTTTGGCATCCTTGCCCCTATCCGGGACGTACTCATAGAACAGGGACATCCTTTTCTTTGGTATATATCCGGGAAACTTTTGGACAATTTTCCATATAAAGATGACGATTATACCGTTAGCACTTTAGATATACAACTCTATGAAAGTGATGCCATTTTTGTTCCCGGAAATGAAGTGCCCTATTATATCCGAGGCATAAAAGTCCAGATTTTTCACGGACTTGCCGGTGAAAAAAAGGGACATTTCAGGATAAGGCACTACTTCGATCTTTATCTTACCCAAGGTCCTTATTTTACGGATAAATTTAATGGATTAAAAAAAGTACACAAAAATTTTGACGTTATCGAGACAGGTTGGCCCAAATTGGATGTGTACAGCACGGAAAAAAACAGGTACGACTTTGAGAAAAAAGCCATGTTGCAGCAATTCAACACGGATAAAATTGTACTCTATGCCCCTACCTTCTCCCCTAGCCTAACTTCTGCCCCCTATTTATTAAAGGAAATAAGGAACCTTGCCGAGACAACGGGATACGTAATCCTCATAAAGTTCCATGACCTTATGGACCAAAAATGGATAAAGGAATATAGAAGGCTTTCCAACGAAATACGCAATGTACTTTTCAAAGAGGACAAAAATATTATTAAATTGCTCCTACAGGCAGATATATTGGTTAGTGACACCTCTTCTGTAATTTACGAATTTATTCTCTTGAACAAACCGGTTATATCCTTCAAGAATATTGCCGACAAGGTGCTATGGGACAACTCCAATTCCTACACCGGCCTTACCGAGAAAGTTTTGGACAATTTTCGCACGGACGCCCATGCCCCGGAAAGGGCATACATCAATATGCAATTTCACCCATATCAAGATGGAAAATCGGCACTTCGTATGGTAAATGCGGTTAAAGAGTATATTAAAATACATGGAGTACCCCAAGAAAGAAAATTATCCCTTGCAAGAAGACTTAAAATCGACTCCATGTTTGGGAGGCCTATAAAAGAACCTTTTTCAGGTGTAAAAGCAAATAAAATTTCTGCCGTTCTAATTACCTATAATGAAGATATCCATATCAATGCCGTTTTGGAAAATGTAAAGTTTGCCGACGAGATCATTGTTGTGGATTCCTTTAGTACGGATGGAACTATCGAAAAGATCAAGGAACATCCCAATGTAAAATTGATCCAGCGGCCTTTTTTGAACTATACGGACCAAAAATCCTATGCCTTAAAACAGGCTACCCATGATTGGGTCCTTTTCCTGGATGCGGACGAACGGGTTCCCGATCGACTTAGAAATGAAATCCTGAAAACGGTAAACTCTTCCAAACCAACGGCTGATGCCTATTATTTTTATAGAACCTTTATGTTCAAAAATAAAATTTTGCATTTTAGTGGTTGGCAGAGCGATAAAAACTATAGGCTTTTCAGAAAAAGTAAAGTACATTTTACGGAAGATAGGATAGTCCACGAAACGTTGGTGGTAGACGGACCATCGGGAGTATTCAAAAACAAACTGATCCATTACTCCTATAAGAACTATGAAGATTACAAGGGCAAAATGATAAAGTATGGGCAAATGAAGGCCCAAGAGGAACTTAAAAAAGATTACACCCCTAACTATTACCATTTTGTTTTCCGCCCTTTTTACAAATTTTTCAATCATTATATTCTAAGATTTGGAATATTGGACGGAAAAAAAGGTATAATTATATGCTATCTCAACGCATTGGGAGTATATTCCAGGTACAAGGAACTAAAAAGATTAAGAAATTTAAGACACTAATAGTTATGAAAGATTTGCTTTACGAAGTAAACCAATGCTATGACATACTCACTAATGGAGGTCTAATATTATACCCTACGGATACGGTTTGGGGTATTGGCTGTGATGCCACCAACGCGGGGGCCGTAGAAAAAATATATAAATTAAAGCAAAGATCCAATACCAAGACCATGATCTGTTTGGTAGCCAATGATTTCATGCTGGAACAACACATTGAAAAAGTACCGGAACTGGCCTATGATATTATAGACCTTGCTACCAAACCAACCACCATTGTCTATGAATCCCCCAAAGGAATTGCACCAAATTTAATTGCCGAGGACAACACTTTGGCCATTAGGGTCGCTTCCGATCAATTTTGCCAGTACCTGATAAAGAAGTTTAAAAGGCCCATCGTATCTACCTCGGCAAATATAGCCGGGCAACCGACCCCCAATTCTTTCAAAGAAATATCCAACGAGATTTTAAAAGGTGTGGACTATATAGTAAATTTGGACCGCGATAAAATTAACAGTACCCCATCTTCCATTATTATGCTCGGTAATGATGGTACCGTAAAAGTGATCCGAGAGTAAGAATGACGAATAGAAACCACGAAGAGGCCACAAACAACCCAATATTTTCCATTATTTCCGAAGCCACCAAGGAACTTTCATTAGAATCATACGTAATCGGAGGCTTTGTGAGGGACTATCTGCTACATAGGGGAACCCCAAAAGATATAGATATTGTTGCTATAGGCAGCGGAATAGAATTGGCCAAATTGGTTGCCAAGAAATTACCGGGAAGTTCCGAGGTTAGCATTTTTAAAAATTTTGGAACCGCAATGATCAAATTTCAGGACACTGAAATTGAATTTGTAGGGGCAAGAAAAGAAAGTTATCACAGGGACAGTAGAAAACCAGTTGTTGAAAACGGGAGTTTGGAAGATGACCAAAAAAGACGCGATTTCACTATAAATGCCTTGGCCATTTCCCTTAACACCAAAGATTATGGACAGCTTTTAGACCCCTTTGACGGTATTGGGGATTTAAAAAGGAAATTGATAAGGACCCCTTTGGACCCGTCCATTACTTATTCCGATGATCCCTTGAGAATGATGCGCGCCATAAGATTTGCTACCCAGCTTAATTTTATAATTCATCCTGAATCACTACAGGCCATTGTGGACAACAAGGAACGGATCAAGATTATTTCCAATGAGCGCATCGTGGACGAACTACATAAAATTTTGGCCAGTAGCAAACCCTCTATCGGATTTTCCCTGTTGCACAAAACCGGACTTTTACCCTTTATATTGCCAGAACTGCTTGCCCTGGAAGGCATTGAGGAAATAGAAGGACAACGGCACAAGGACAATTTTTGGCATACCCTGGAAGTAGTAGACAACATTGCTGAACATACCGATAATATCTGGCTGCGCTGGGCCGCCCTATTACATGATATTGGCAAGGCCCCTACCAAAAAATTCGACAAAAAAATCGGATGGACGTTCCATGGACATGAATTTGTGGGATCCAAAATGATATACAAACTTTTTAAGCGACTTAGACTGCCCTTAAATGAAAAAATGAAATATGTGCAAAAGATGGTCCTTATGAGTTCCAGACCTATTGTACTTTCCGAAGATTTTGTAACCGATTCTGCCGTTAGAAGGCTCATCTTTGAAGCTGGCGAGCATGTAGAAGATTTAATGACCCTATGCGAAGCGGATATTACCACCAAGAATCCCAAAAAACAAAAAAGGTATAGGAACAATTTTAAAATTGTCCGTCAGAAAATCGAAGAAGTAGAGGAAAGGGACCACATAAGAAACTTTCAACCGCCAATTAGTGGGGAAGAAATCATGAAAACTTTCAACCTAAAACCATCCAAGGAAATAGGAATGATCAAGGAAGCCATTAAGGAAGCTATTTTGGAAGGTGAAATTCCCAACGAATACAATGCGGCCTATACCCTAATGTTGCAAAAAGCAAAGGAGATGGGATTAAGTTTTAATTAAACCCATGTTGACATGATCCGTTAAATAATGTAGCTTGTTTATGTCCTAAAATTAAGACTTGTCCAGACCATAATTTAATAAAAGAATGGTAATTTTACGGGACGCTTTCAAACAACCAAATGCAAAAAAAATTTACAAAAATCGCCAAGATCAGCCTAGTTTTGGTGTACTTGGTAATTATAGCCGGGGCAGTGGTAAGAATGACGGGCAGTGGTATGGGATGCCCGGATTGGCCGAAATGTTTTGGCCACTATATACCCCCTACGGATATTGGGGAACTGCAATGGCGGCCAAATAAAGAATTCAAAAAAGGCCAGGTCATTATTTTAAACGAGGCCTTATGGGTAGCCAAGGAAAATTTTAGTACCTCCTCTATATACAATGCCAATAATTGGGCCCCTTATACCAAGCATGACTATGCCATTTTTAACCCTTTCCATACCTGGACCGAATTCATCAATAGATTATTTGGTGCCCTGGCCGGACTGGGAACCTTATTAATGGCCATAGCCTCTTTTGCCTATTGGAAAAAACAGAGATCCGTCACCATCCTTTCCTGGATCGTAGTATTCGCCATGGGTTTCCAGGCATGGCTCGGCGCCACTGTGGTGTATTCCGTTTTGGCCCCGGCCAAAATAACCATCCATATGGTCATGGCCCTGTTCATCCTTGCCCTTATCCTGTACTTGATCCAGGCCACAAGCAATAGGATCAAATCCTTAAAACCCGATAAAATAACAAGAAACCTGATCATCTTTGTTCTTTTGACCACCCTGGTACAAGTAGTATTGGGCACACAGGTAAGACAGTTCGTAGATGTGCAGACCGACCTTTACGGAGAAGATGCCCCCAATCTATGGCTGAACAATGCAACACTATCATTTTACATCCACCGTTCATTTTCCGTAATCGTAGTTCTTTTGAACCTGGCCCTGGCCATAAGAATCTATAAATTGAACCTTGGTTATTCCAAAATAAAATGGGTTTTGGCCATTTTACTTTTGGAGGTCATTTCCGGTATGGCCATGTACTATCTGGATTTCCCGTTCGCTTCCCAACCATTGCACCTCGTACTGGCATCCGTTTTGTTCGGTTTTCAATTCTATTTGGCTTTGGAAGCTCTGAATGCTTTTAAAACCATGAAAACTTTGTAACTTTGCCATCACAAAAAAGGAGCCGATGATATACAAAATAAGGATTATTCTAGATGCGGAGGAAGATATTTTTAGGGATATTGAAATAGAGGAAAACAATTCTATGGAAGACCTTCACAATGCCATTACCCAGGCTTTTGGTTTTTTGGGGAATGAAATGGCCTCTTTTTACACCTGTGACGAAGCGTGGAGGCAGGACGAGGAAATTGCCTTATTCGACATGAGTGAAAACGGCTCCGATGTTCGTCTAATGAACGAGATCCGATTACAGGATATTCTTACCGAACATTCCCCCAAGCTAATTTATGTTTACGACTTTTTAAGCATGTGGACCTTCTTCGTTGAATTGGCGGATATAGTGGAAAAAGAAGACGCACGGACCTATCCCAATACCCTTTTCAGTTTTGGTGAATTGCCGGACTCCCCACCCGAAAAAAAGTTTGAGGCGGATGAAAACGAATTCGATTTTGACAATACACTTGACAACTACGAAGATTTGGATTTTGATGAAAACTGGAACTGATAATTCCGGTAGTCACAAATTTATAGTACATTAAAGTAACCCTATCAAGGCCCCAGCAGAACTTATTTCATAACATTATACCTAAATATTTCCCATTTACCCATGATCAACCTATATCCTACCCAAATTGAGACCATCTCCATACATCGTGTGGGAAACAAAAATAAAAGTGAAGGTATCTTTCTTTCGGAAGCGCCTTTTTCCCTCAACGATGAAACTACCGGACTGTTAAAGGAGTATTTTTTTAAACCTTTTAGGGAAAAGGAGGAAAACTACTATTGTTTTGCCCATGAATCCGATGTAGAATTTAATGAAGTCTATAAAATTGTTTCCGATATTTTTGATGAGCCCGCTAGCCTTCACGCCAATTCAAAAAAAATAGCGACCCAATTGTTCGACCAGTCGAACCATCCGCACATTAAAAGCGGCGAAGTTTATGTAGCCTATCTTACCGACCTAATGCTGGACAATGTAAAGGTGAATGCAGTGGGCATATTCAAAAGCGAGCTTAAACACGATTTCCTGCAATTTCAGGAAAAGGGAAACAACTTGGACATTCTGGTACAGCAAGGCATCAACATCAATAAGCTGGACAAGGGCTGCCTTATTTTCAATACGAACAGGGAAGAAGGATATAAAGTACTTTCGGTAGACAGTAATCGCTACGATACCAAATACTGGTTGGAAAATTTCCTAGGGGTAGATGCCCTATCCGATGATAACTTTAAGACCAAAAATTACTTGAAATTCTGTCAGAATTTTGCCAAGGACGTGGTGCTGCCCGCCGAGGACAAACAACAAGAGGTGTTGTTTATGAACAGGGCCGTAAACCATTTTGCCAAAAATGACTCTTTTGAAGAAACCAATTTCTTGAACGAGGTGATGGAAAACCCGGAATTGATACCTGAATTTAAACACTATAAGGTAGAAAAAGGACCCAAATACAGTATAGAGGATGTCTCAACTTTTGACATTGCCAACAAAGCGGTTTCCGACGCCAGAAAAAAAATTAAGAACGTCATTAACCTGGATACCAATATCCAGATCAAACTTGATTTTATCAATCCGGAATCGGCCCAAAAATTTGTGGAAAAGGGCTGGGACGAAGAGCGGCAAATGTACTACTACCTCGTCTACTTCAACAAGGAACAGAAAAGTTAGGTAGATCCGGAAGCTACCTTGTCCACAGTTTTAAGGAGTACTTGGGGCATAAATAATAGAACATATCAACATTAAAAGTTGATCCTGTTCTCTATAATCTGTTTCATACTCACATCCTCATAATTTCTTTTAACAAAATCGAGCGCCAATGCCAATACTTCGCCCATGGTCTTGCTTTTTTTAAAGTTAATATCCCCTGTAAGATCATATATGTGCTGTGATAGGGCCGTAATATTATCGTCATTGGATATATTATCCGTTTTCACTATGGATATGAGTCGCTTAATACGGTTCCCGGAACTCAAAATTCTTTTGGCTACAATGGAGCGCTCCTCTATTTTGTATTGATCCACCGAATTGCGTTGCAACTTCTCCTTGACCAACATTACCATTAGATAATTTTCCTTGAAAAATTGGGGCCTGTACACTTTTAATTTGCCCTCATAGCACTGTTGGTCAAAATCTATCGCCCTTATCTTATAGACTACATGGTCAAAATCGTGGGTAGGAACAATGACGTAGTTATAGGATCGCATATCCCCCAAAAGGCGGATCATGCAGCGTTCATTGAACTTGACGAATTCTTTGGCCAATTGCGATTTTTCCGATTCCGAACATTTCGGCAAAAAATCCTTGATAAACACATCTCCCGGTATACCGGCAATATGTTCCTCTATCAATGTATCCCCGTAGACCAAAAAGTTTAGGTTATAGGGCGATAACATATGCTCCAGTTCCAATCCATAGATCCTGGAGGCATCGGTCCTTTTTACATAGAAATAAGTGAAATTGTCGTTCAGAATATTCCTCACCTTTATCCTAAAAGGCTTGGAATTTCCAAATGTACAGTAATCCACCGCATCGACATTTAAAAATGGAAATATACTGTCACTACCATCCGAATGCAGAATGGAATATACTTTCTTTAGGCTGATATCGATTTCGGTCCTATCGAACTCATTGTAATACACCCGTACCCACAGCGTGTCCTCCTCATTGGAATCATAGACCACAATAGATCCGGAAAAACGCAACAGGTCCTCATAAAAAATTGGGATTTCAATTTTTCTGCTATAGTGTTCCAAATAGGCATCCAGTTTATTATTGACCGGGAATGCAGGCTTTTTCTTGGACATTAATCTTTCGGACATTGAAAAAACTTTAATTTGTAACAAAATAACGATTTCTTCGTCAAGTAAGTACAAACAATCAATAAATCTATCCCATTTTGGAAACTATACTTACCGTAAACCGCCTTACCAAAAAATTTGGATATCTCACCGCGGTCAAAGATCTTTCCTTTAGCATTGAAAAAGGTAATGTTTATGGCATTCTGGGGCCCAATGGTAGCGGTAAATCGACCACCTTGGGAATAGTATTGAACGTAGTGAACGGAACATCCGGCGATTTTTCCTGGTTCGGGGGGAGCATTTCCACCCACGATGCCCTTAAAAAGGTAGGTGCCATTATTGAACGTCCCAATTTCTATCCCTATATGACCGCCGTTCAAAATCTAAAATTGGTCTGTAAAATCAAGGATGTTCCCCAGGACAAAATTGAAGATACTTTGGAAATGGTCGGACTTCTAGAACGAAAGAACAGCAAGTTCAGCACCTACTCCTTGGGCATGAAACAGCGATTGGCCATTGCCTCGGCACTTCTCAACGATCCGGAAATATTAATTCTGGACGAACCCACCAATGGTCTGGACCCACAGGGGATACATCAAATAAGGGAGATCATAAAAAAAATTGCATCCCAGGGCACTACTATTCTACTGGCCTCACACTTATTGGACGAGGTTGAAAAAGTATGTAGCCATGTCATCATCCTAAGAAAAGGGGAAAAGCTCTATTCGGGCCGGGTGGACGAAATGTTGAACAGTTATGGGTTCTTCGAACTAAGGACAACGAACGAAACGGCCTTGGTCACCTATTTGGACAAACATCCCGGTTTTGGTTCCATAAAACAGGAAAATGGACTGATCAAAGCCATTTTGAAGGAAGAAATGAAAGCGGATACCCTAAATAGGGAATTGTTCAACAATGGTATAGTGTTATCCCATCTGGTAAGACGCAAAGAAAGCCTAGAGGAGCAATTTCTGAGCTTGACCAACCACAGGGATGAATTGCATTAATACCTCCAAAAGCATAAAAATATGGTACGTTTATTACAGATAGAGTTTATAAAATTATGGAACAATAATGCGAGTAAGATCCTGATCATTGCCTATTTTGTCCTTATCCTATGTATGGCCCTGTTGGCCGCTATAAAATTTGACATTGGTCCCATTCAGTTCCATATAGCAGAGCAGGGTATCTTTAATTTTCCGTATATATGGCACTTGAATACCTGGATTGCGAGTGGATTGAAACTCTTTTTTGCCATCGTTATTGTTTCCATGATGGCCAATGAATACAGCAACAAGACCTTAAAACAGAATTTAATAGACGGGTTGAGCAAGAAGGAATTTATCGCCTCAAAATTTTTGACCGTTTTTGCCTTTTCTGTAATTTCTACCCTTTTTGTCTTTATTGTTTCATTGGTTTTAGGGCTTTTTTACTCCGATTTCACGGAGGTATCCATCATTTTCTCGGATTTGGAATATGTCTTGGCCTATTTTTTTAAGCTGTTGGGGTTCTTCTCCTTCTGCCTTTTTCTGGGAATTTTGGTAAAACGCTCGGCCTTTGCCCTGGGTTTTTTGATTATTTGGTTTGCCATTGAAAATTTGGGTATCCGTTTTTTGGTATGGTGGCTGGCCGGCAAGGAAGCTTCGGCCTCGGTCATGAAATTCCTCCCCCTGGAATCTATGGGCAACCTTATTAAAGAGCCGGTGTCCAGATTTAAAGCCGTACAGAGTATGGTAGAACAGGTGGGGGAACAATTCCATAAGGACTATGCCGTACATTCTTATGAAATTTTGATTGTGGGATGTTGGACCGCAATTTTCATATATCTTTCTTACGCCCTGCTCAAAAAGCGCGATTTGTAAGATTAACTTTCAATAGATGGCCCCCACAAACCCATTTAACATTAAAATCCCTCAAAGAATGGAGCAGTCGCTCTAAATAGTTGCCGAAGCTCCTCAGTATTGCCTGCTATTTATTAATTTTAGGTCATAAAACGAATGTGATTTTTTTATTGTTGCCCCGCAGGGAAAAAAATCATATTACAGAAGTACCTGAAAACTTTGCATATGAAATTTAAAGTAGTTTCCGAATACAAACCTACGGGCGATCAGCCACAAGCTATCAAACAATTAAAAGAGGGCCTGGAGACCGATGAGCGTTATCAAACCCTTTTAGGGGTTACAGGGTCCGGAAAAACCTTTACCGTTGCCAATGTTATAGAACAAGTGCAACGACCTACCCTGGTGCTGGCACATAATAAAACCCTTGCGGCACAATTGTACTCGGAATTTAAACAGTTCTTCCCTGAGAATGCCGTTGAATATTTTGTCTCCTACTACGACTATTATCAACCCGAAGCTTATATACCCACAAGTGGGACTTATATAGAAAAGGATCTTTCCATTAACGAAGATATTGAAAAACTGCGCTTGAGCGCCACATCGTCCCTATTGTCCGGGAGACGGGATATATTGGTCGTGGCATCGGTTTCCTGTCTGTACGGCATAGGAAATCCTGTGGAATTTCAAAAAAATGTTATAGGAATAGAGAAGGACCAGGTAATTCCAAGGACCAAATTCCTGCATCAACTGGTACAAAGCCTGTACTCCAGAACGACTGCCGATTTTAAAAACGGTAATTTTAGGGTAAAGGGGGATGTGGTGGACGTTTTTCCGAGTTATGCCGACCATGCCTTCAGAATTCATTTTTTCGGGGATGAAATAGAGGAAATAGAAGCCTTTGACCCCTATAAGAACAAAATACTGGAAAAATACCAACAATTGAATATTTACCCCGCCAATATGTTCGTGACCTCCCCGGATGTTTTACAGAATGCCATTCACTTAATTCAGGAGGATATGGTGCTGCAGGTATCCTATTTTAAGGAAATTGGGAAACACTTGGAAGCAAAACGACTGGAAGAACGTACAAATTTCGATTTGGAGATGATACGGGAACTGGGATATTGCTCGGGGATAGAAAACTATTCCAGGTATTTGGACGGTAGGGAACCGGGTACGAGGCCGTTCTGTTTGTTGGATTATTTTCCAAAGGATTATTTAATGGTGGTGGATGAAAGCCACGTCACCATCCCACAGGTACACGCCATGTATGGGGGCGATAGGTCCAGAAAGGAAAATCTGGTGGAATACGGATTCCGATTGCCTGCAGCGATGGACAACAGACCCTTAAAATTTGAGGAATTTGAAGCACTTCAAAATCAGGTTATCTATGTCAGCGCCACCCCTGCCGATTACGAACTGGCTTTGAGCCAAGGGGTTTATGTGGAGCAGGTAATTAGGCCGACCGGCCTATTGGACCCTATTATAGAAATCCGTCCAAGCCTGAACCAAATTGATGATCTAATTGAGGAGATCCAGTTGAGGGTGGAAAAGGATGAGCGCACCTTGGTCACCACCCTGACCAAACGAATGGCGGAAGAATTGGCCAAATATTTAACCAGAATAAATGTTCGCTGTCGTTATATACATAGTGATGTGGACACTTTGGAGCGGGTAGAAATTATGCAGGATCTGCGCAAAGGTGTTTTTGACGTACTCATAGGAGTAAATTTATTAAGGGAAGGCCTGGATCTGCCCGAAGTCTCCCTCGTGGCCATATTGGATGCCGACAAAGAGGGCTTTCTAAGAAGTGCAAGATCCCTCACCCAGACCGTTGGCCGTGCCGCCAGAAACCTGAATGGAAAGGCGATTATGTATGCGGATAAAATTACCAACAGCATGCAAACAACAATAGACGAGACCAATTATAGACGCGAAAAACAAACAGCCTATAATCTTGAAAATAATATTACACCTACTGCGCTGAATAAAAATTTGGATAGTGTTTTGGCAAAAAATTCGGTCTCCACCTATCATTTTGAGAAAGAGGAAATGAAGGCCGCAGAACCCGACTTATTGTATCTTACCAAGGAACAAAGGGAGAAAATGATACGGGACAAACGAAAGGCCATGGAGAAAGCGGCAAAGGCTCTGGATTTTATGCAGGCAGCCAAGTTAAGGGACGAAATTAAATCGCTTCAGGAACAGGAGTAATATACTCCTGCCATACAAAATCTTCATTGGTTTCAGGTGCAATACAAAAATAGCGCTTCGATTTCCCGAAGCGCTATTACAATCAACCAACCAATCTATCATATATCCTAAGGGATACACAATTCATTTTAAGCTTACGCTATTTCAATCAATCTTTTAGGCTTTGGCAATGCCTCTTCTTTTTTGGGAAGGACAAATTTTAAGATTCCATCTTCATAGGAAGCGTTAATTTTATCCAAGGAAATGGTCTCGGGCAAACTGAACACCCTTTTAAAGGAGGAAAAAGTAAATTCCTTTCGGGTATATCCCTCCTCCTCCTTGTTTTCCCTACTTTTTACTTCAGAGGAGATGGTAAGGATGTCATTGTCGATCTCAACATTGAAATCTTCTTTTTTCCTACCGGGTATGGCCAGTTCCAATACGTATTCGGTTTCGGTTTCCTTAACATTGGCGGCCGGTACACTTTGTTTAAAGTTATCTACGCCACCAAACCAATCCGGACTTAAGAATTCATTCACTAAAGATGGAAAAATAACATTGTTTCTTTTTACTAGACTCATGACTTTTATATTTTAAGTTATACATTAATTTCTCATGAGCTAATAGGCAAATGATGTACCGAAAGCAAAATAAAGACATTATGTCATTATTTTACATTATAAATAAGACATTATGTCACTTTTGTTTAATTGTTATAGGCCTTGAATATGTTGATCAATACCTCCGGGGGAACCACTTTGTCGGGATATTTGTGCATAACGGTAAGTACCTGCTCTATGGCCGCTTGGGGAAGTCCAAATCCAAGCCCTATATTATGTAACTGTTCAATTTCGGCCAAGCGCTGTTCCCGGTCCACATTCATGAGTAGTACCAACCGATGAAACTGTAGGATGCGCTCCGCCTCGGATTGAAGTACGACCTTGCCTACTTTTTTATGAAAAAGGGAATCGAAGGTTTCCTTATCGATCTCCAATTGTTGCGCCACGCCCAATAAAAAATCATACTCCGAATCCTTTATCTCCTTATCCGCCTTTGCAAAAGAGATCATTTGGGAAAGAATGCCCAACTTCTCCAAATACGTACCCATAAATTACAGTTTGACACTAAGTTACATTAAATAGCATTTATTTCCGGTCTTCGGATGCAGCAAAATATCCACAAACTAGTACCACATCCTATTTTTTGTAATATCTTGTGAAAAAATTTACCATATGACCAATAATGATGTGCTTAAAAAATTAAGGGTTGCCTTAAAATTGAGGGATGATGAAATTGTAGAAATTTTAAAATTAGTCGATTTTAAAATTACCAAAAGTGAGCTGGGCGCATTTTTCAGAAAAGAGGATCACCCCAACTACGTAGAATGTGGCGACCAAATTTTACGTAATTTTTTAAATGGGTTGGTCATTCATTATCGTGGGACCAAGGAGAACCCCAAAGACCCCAAACTATCCTTGCCCAAACCAAAAAAGGCCCCTATTTTTAAAACACATCAAAAACCGGGATTCAAGGAACAACAAAAAAAGAAAATAGACCACGACATTGATCCAGTAAAATACAAGAACAAAAAAAAGCATAATGCTTGATCAAACCCATTGAAGTAAACTACCTCGGGGCAAGCCTGTCTGCCGACAAAGGCAGGCAAGCGTCGGAGTACCTGCCTTCCGCAGGCAGGTTTAAATCTCGATTATCGAGTAAAAAAGGCAGCACTTTGGAAGTACTGCCTTTGGTTGGTTTTATAATTATGGATATTACGCCAATACTGCCTTCACCTTATCGGCAGCCTCTTGAAACTGTACAGCAGAATGTACGGCCAAGCCCGAATTATCAATAATTTCCTTGGCCAATTCGGCATTGGTACCCTGTAACCTTACTATGATAGGCACTTTTATAGCATCGCCCATATTTTTATAGGCATCCACTACCCCTTGCGCCACACGATCGCAACGCACAATTCCACCAAAAATGTTTATCAGGATACATTTAACGGCAGGGTCCTTCAATATTATCCTGAAGGCCTCCTCGACCCTTTTGGCATCGGCAGTACCACCTACATCCAAGAAGTTGGCCGGTTCGCCACCTGCCATTTTAATAAGGTCCATCGTGGCCATTGCCAACCCCGCACCGTTCACCATACAGCCCACATTTCCATCCAGGTCAACGTAATTGAGTCCAACGGCCCTTGCCTCTACCTCAATTGGGTTCTCTTCCAACAAATCCCGCATTTCGGCATATTGCTTTCTTCTATAAAGGGCATTATCATCAATGGACACCTTGGCATCCACCGCCATAATCTTATCATCGGAAGTCTTAAGGACAGGGTTTATTTCAAATAAACTTGCATCGCTCTCCACATAGGCCTTATATAAACTGGTAACAAACTTGGTCATTTCCTTAAAAGCCGTTCCGGACAGCCCCAGGTTAAAGGCTATTTTCCTTGCTTGAAAGGGCAATAGGCCAGTGGCCGGGTTTATTTCCTCGGTAAAAATTAAATGGGGCGTTTTTTCTGCAACCTCCTCTATATCCATTCCACCTTCGGTAGAATACATGATCATATTTCTCCCGGCGGCCCTGTTCAATAAAACGGACATATAAAATTCACTGGTCTCACTGTCCCCAGGGTAATACACATCCTCGGCGATCAGAACTTTATGTACTTTTTTACCTTCCGCCGAAGTTTGGGGGGTTATTAAGTTCATCCCAATGATCGCCCCTGCAATATCCTCTACCTCACGCAAGTTCTTGGCCAATTTTACTCCTCCCCCTTTTCCCCTACCACCAGCATGGACCTGGGCCTTGATTACGTGCCAACCGGTTCCTGTCTCCTGGGTCAATTGTTTGGCGGCATCTACTGCTTCCTTGGCATTATAAGCCACTAAACCGCGTTGAATGCGTACTCCAAAGCTCGCTAAAATCTCTTTTCCTTGATATTCGTGAAGGTTCATAAATTGAAGGTTCTATTTGTTGAGTTGCAAAAATAGGAAACACAGCGGATTTACCCTAATTAAATAAAACAGAAAATACAGTGTGCCGGCCATAACGAAATTGCACCCTAATAACTGGGAACGGAATGAAATTCCTTGACAAGGTCCAAAAAATAAGTTGGCAGGGAGAAGGTTCAAAGTTCAAGGTTCAAGGTTCAAGGTTTAAAATTTTAAAATTTCCCTGTGTATTGAGTACATAGCATTGAAATTAAATAGTATTCAATAGGCAGTAGCAGTAGGCAGGTCCACAATTAACGGCTTAAAGGCTGTAAAAGTTCCTTCCTCCGGAAAGGGAAAGGTGGCTTCGGCGGAAGAGGTAGAAGTTGCAAAGTTCAAGGTTTGAAAAAACGGACGCTAAAAAACAAAAGCATCGGGAAATTGTATTGACCAAACTTGAACGAACATACGGTTGTTAATAATATAACAATATGTTACATTTTTCAAACATTGCTATATATTTTTGCGCAACGACAATAAGTAGTCTAAATTTGCACAAAATATTGAACAATGCAAAACACTGACCTATTAAAGATAGCAAAAACTTACGGTGACCCGGTATATGTATACGATTCCGAAAAAATAATTTCCCAGTTCCAAAGACTGACCAATGCATTTAAGGACGTAAAAAAACTACAATTAAATTACGCCACAAAGGCACTTTCCAATATTGCCATTTTAAAATTGATGAACAGTTTGGGAAGCGGCCTGGATACCGTTTCCATACAGGAAGTTCAATTGGGGCTCATGGCCGGTTTTGAGCCCAGCTCCATTATATTTACTCCAAATGGGGTATCCTTGGAGGAAATTGAGGAAGCAGCGAAATTGGGGGTACGCATTAACATTGACAATCTATCCGTTTTGGAACAGTTTGGCAGCAAGCATCCGGATATTCCTGTTTGTATTAGAATAAATCCGCACGTAATGGCCGGTGGGAATTCTAAAATCTCCGTGGGGCACATAGATTCCAAATTTGGTATCAGCATACATCAAATACCCCATTTACTGCGAATCGTTAATCTCACCAATATGAAGGTTAATGGGATACACATGCATACCGGAAGTGATATTTTGGATATCGATGTATTCCTTTACGCCTCCGAAATTCTTTTTGAAACGGCGAAGAATTTCCATGATCTTGAGTTTATAGACTTCGGAAGCGGATTTAAAGTCCCATATAAGGAAGGGGATATTGAAACCAATATAGAGGAATTGGGCAAGAAATTGGGAAAACGTTTCAACTCGTTTTGCAAGGAATATGGCAGGGAATTGACCCTGGCCTTTGAGCCTGGCAAATTTTTGGTCAGCGAGGCCGGTTTTTTCTTGGCCAAGGTCAATGTAGTAAAACAGACCACTTCAACCGTTTTTGCCAGTGTGGACTCCGGGTTCAACCATCTTATCCGCCCCATGTTTTATGGTGCCATTCACAGTATTGAAAATATCTCCAATCCTGACGGACGTGAACGCTATTATTCCGTGGTGGGCTATATTTGCGAGACAGATACCTTTGCTAGCAACAAGCGCATCAATGAAATCTCCGAGGGGGACATCCTCTGCTTTAAGAATGCAGGGGCCTACTGCTTCACTATGGCAAGCAATTACAACTCAAGATTTAGACCTCCCGAGGTTTTATGGCATAACGGAAAAGCAATCCTGATAAGGGAAAGGGAAACTTTTGAAGACCTTATCAAAAACCAGGTCGATGTCCAGGACTTGTTCGCAACTGTTAAAGAAAAGGCAATAGCAAAATAAAGTTGCCGAATTTTCGTTAGATTTGACAAAGTTATCGGGCCAATCCCTTAAAATATGGTCGTAAAATCATTTTACAAAATAGCAATCCTTTTTTGTCTTGCCATCTTGCCCTTAGGTAGTATGGCACAGGAAGTAAAGTGGCTTAGCTGGAATGAAGCGGCCAAATTGGCCGAAACGGAGAAAAATCCAAAGAAAATTTTTATCGACGTCTATACCGACTGGTGCGGGTGGTGCAAAAAAATGGACAAGGACACCTTTCAGAATGCTGAAGTTGCCGAATATATGTCCAAAAACTATTATATGGTGAAGTTGGACGGAGAAGGTAAGGAACCTATTGTTTTTAGAGGAAAGACCTTTAAATTCGTTCCTTCGGGCAGAAATGGTTATCATGAATTTGCAGCGGCACTGATGCAGGGTAAAATGAGTTATCCCACAACGATATTTTTGGATGAAAAAATGAATATGCTCTCTCCTGTTCCTGGGTATCAAAAGCCCGGACCCTTCCTAAAAATAGCCAAATATTTTGGTGACAACATCCACAAGGAGAAAGATTGGAATACCTACGATAGCGAAAGCAAATAAATTTGATCGATACGAGAGAGTATAAAAAAAGCCGGTGGACCGGCTTTTTTTTATTATCTGAATGTCTCCCTGCCGCAAGTACAATTTACCTGCTATAATTGGGCGATTCCTTGGTAATGGTTACATCATGTGGATGGCTTTCGTTGATTCCACTTGCCGTAATCTTGACAAATCTTCCGGTCTCTTTTAAAGTATCGATATCCCTGGCCCCGCAATACCCCATCCCTGCACGCAGACCGCCAATAAACTGATGGATACTTTCATATAGATCCCCTTTATACGGTACACGACCTACGATTCCTTCCGGCACCAATTTTTTAATATCATCTTCCACATCCTGGAAATACCTATCCTTACTACCTTGTTTCATGGCCTCAACAGAGCCCATTCCCCTATAGGATTTAAATTTACGTCCTTCGTAGATAATCGTCTCTCCCGGAGATTCTTTTGTTCCCGCCAACAAGGATCCCAACATTACCGTGTCGGCCCCGGCTGCGATGGCCTTGGGGATATCCCCTGTATAACGGATTCCCCCATCGGCAATAACGGGTACCCCACTGCCCTTGATTGCGGCGGCCACTTCCAGTACTGCCGAAAATTGGGGAAAACCGACCCCCGCAACTACACGGGTAGTACAGATTGAACCGGGCCCTATTCCTACTTTCACGGCATCGGCTCCCGCTTCCACCAAATACCGGGCAGCTTCCGCAGTAGCAATATTCCCTACAATAACCTCCAAATCCGGAAATTTTATCTTTACTTCCTTCAAAACGGTTACCACCCCTTTGGTATGTCCATGTGCGGTATCTATAACAACTGCGTCCACTCCGGCGTTCACCAAAGCTTCTGCCCTCTCCACGGCATCACCGGTAACCCCCAATGCTGCCGCTACCCTTAATCTTCCGTACTGGTCCTTATTGGCTATAGGCTTTTGGGTAAGTTTTGTAATATCCCTAAAGGTGATCAAGCCAACAAGCTTATAATCCTTGTCGACCACCGGTAATTTTTCAATTTTATTTTCCTGTAGAATATCCTCTGCCTGCTCTAGGGAAGTCCCTTCCCCCACGGTAACAAGATTTTTGAAGGTCATCACCTCGGAAATGGGACGATCATTGTTTTTTTCAAAACGAAGGTCCCTATTGGTTACGATCCCTATCAGTTTGCCTTCATCATCTACAATGGGTATCCCTCCAATGCTGAATTCCTTCATGTTGGCCTTGGCATCCCGTACCTTCGAATTTAAAGGCAAGGTAACGGGATCCAAGATCATACCACTTTCCGCACGTTTTACCTTGCGTACCTTCTGCGCCTGCTGTTCTATGGTCATGTTCTTGTGCAATACCCCTATACCACCTTCCCGGGCAATGGCAATGGCCATACGGGATTCCGTAACGGTATCCATGGCTGCCGAAACTATGGGAACATTGATCGTAATGTTTCTAGTAAACTTTGTTTGGATATTGACTTCCCTGGGAAGCACTTCTGAAAAAGCGGGAACCAAAAGTACGTCATCGTACGTAAGGCCTTCCCCAACAATTTTATTTAGGTGAGCTTGCATAGCAATTAAAGATTAATTGCGTGCAAATATACTACATTTAAAGGAACTGATGCACAGTTATTGTGTTAATTGCCTGTTACTATTATTTAACATTGATTGGACAGTAAATAATTAATGTAGCAATAATTAAATATACCAATGGGACAATTCCGGTTTTCAATACATCCAATGGCCAACTAAATTAATATGCAATGAAATTACAGACCGGAAAAGGCAGGCCTGCCCGACTACGTTCAGACGGGGTTTTAACCTTTAAATAGTAGATAATAAAACACCTATAATCCGTTTTCTAAAATTCATGCTCTAAATATACCTAATAAAAAATTTCTTGAAACCGACTATCCTCGAGGCAGAGCC
>CBFGWQ010000030.1:0-27303 GCA_965652575.1 uncultured Arenibacter sp.
TGTTCCCCATCGGTCCTTTGGAAAAGTTTAGGACCATTCCACCAGAGGTTATTGCGGGCGCCATGGTCTGGCTGGCCAACCAGACTTATGAAAAATCAAGGATTCCGTCAGATAAAATTAAAGAATTATACCACAATCGGCCTCAACTATAAAAACCGCGTTTTTTAGATGATAGAAATAGAGCGAAAATTCTTAGTGAATTCGGAAGATTTTAAGAAGGGGGCTGTTCGAAAAGAACGAATAGTACAAGGATTTTTGAATACAGATCCCTTAAGGACCGTAAGGGTAAGGATCAAAGGGGACAAAGGGTATATTACCGTGAAGGGAATGGGAAACCATAATGGCACTACCCGTTTTGAATGGGAAAGGGAAATATCCGTTAAGGAAGCGGATGCCTTGATCAAATTATCCGAGCCCGGGGTAATAGATAAGCTGAGATACTATGTTAGGGCCGGGAAACATATGTTTGAGGTGGATGAGTTTTTGGGGGATAATTCGGGATTGATAATGGCGGAAATTGAATTGGAAGATGAAGACGAGGATTTTTTGAGGCCTCAATGGTTGGGGGAGGAAGTAACCGCAATTACCAAATATTACAATTCACAGTTGAGCAAAAACCCTTTTAAGGATTGGAACGGATAAAAATTTAAACCGCTAAGGTTGCTATTGGAAAAAACAATCTTAGCGGTTCAATCGCTGATGGGCAGGGGCATATGCACATTATTCAAAAAAATTGTTCGTATATTTTTTACTGCATATTCCCTGTAGGTTGTGTACGATCAAATGTTGTAAAAGTTCCTTGTTCGAATATTTTTCGAACAAGTTATTTGTTAAAAAAATATTCATCTCAAACCGGTTGAGAAAAAGCGCGAAAGTCAGTTCAAGGTTTACGGTCTTCCTAATGAAACCGATCTGTTGGGCTTCGGTGAGCAGGTTTATGATAATTGCATTGATTTCGCCCCTAAAACTATAAAACACCTCATTGGCCTTTGGATAATATTTTTTAAGGCCAAATAGAAAGGTTGGGCTAAATGTCCTAAGATGGTCCAACCCTATTTTATAGATCCATATGATTGCCAAAATAGGGTCCGACTTCTCTTTTTCCACTCCTTCAAGCATTTCCAGTTTTATCTTGTCCAATAGTAATTTTAAACTTTCACAAACAATCGCTTCCTTATTGCTAAAGTGCTGGTAAATTGTTTTTTTTGATACCCCAATTTCACCTGCCAAATCATCCAAAGTAAATCGTTTGCTTCCAAACTTTGTAAACTTGGAAATGGCAAACTCCAAAAATGCACCTTTATCGATCATCTGTTAAATACGTACTGCTTATTGCCATCCACCACCAAGGGCTTCATAAAGGTTAACAATGGAAAGTAATTGTTGTAATTTATTGTCTATGGTATTTAGTTCGGCACTCAAAGCGCTTTGTCTGGCCGTCAGTAAATCCAGGTAATTGGCGTAGCCATTTTTAAGCAATTCTTCCGAATTGGCTTCTGCCTGCCTCAGGGCTTCAACTTCATTGTTCCTGTATTCATACTTTTCGGTTTCGGCATTATAGTCGTACAGCGCGTTCGATACTTCGTTTCCCGCAGTCAACAGGGCCTTCTTAAAGTTCAATAAGGCTTGTTCTTGTTGTGCCTGTGCTACTTCGTGCTGGGTCCTGATTTTTCTTTGGTTAAAAATAGGTTGCGCTAAACCACCTACCACCGTTGCAAACAATGAATTGGTGTTAAGCCATTGGTCCAGTTCCAAACTTTGGAAACCACCGGTAGCCGTTAATGTTAATGATGGATAAAAATTGCTCCGGGCCACATTGGTCATTTCAAAGGCATTGATCAAGCCGTACTCTGCCGCAATTACATCCGGACGGTTGCTCAACAAGGTTGAAGGTACGCCCAGTTTAATTTCGGCATCCAGTTGTTGGTCGTTCAAGCTGCCACGTACAATGCTTATGGCAGGTTTCCCAAGAAGCAGGCTCAAAGTGTTTTCGGTTTTGAAGATGGCCGCTTCCAAATCTACCTTTAAGGCTTTGGCATTGTTGTACTGTGCCACGTTCTGGTCTACGGCCACTTGGTTTACCTGCCCGGCATCTTTTAGTGCCATAATAGTCTGTACACTGCTTTCCCTGTTGGCAATGGTTTGATCGGTAACTTCCAATTGGGCATCCAACGACAACAATTGATAATAGGTTGTGGCAATGGCCGAAACCAACTGCGTTTTTACAGCTTGGTGTGCTGCCACACTTTGCAGGTAACTGGCATCGCCGGCACGTTTGTTGCTGCGAATTTTTCCCCAAATATCGGCTTCCCAAGACAAATCGGCCGTAAGGGCGTATTGTGTAATGCTACCATTAAAAAACGACCCGAATTGGCTGTTTTTGGAAAGCTCTTGGTACGTTACCGAAGCATTTCCGTTCAAGCTTGGCAAATACCCTGCTTTCCCTTGTTTCATATAAGCCTCGGCAGCAGTTATTTGTTGCATTGCCACACGAATATCGAGGTTGTTTTGCAGGCCTTCTTCAATATATTGTTTTAAATGGGTATCTGTAAACATATCCTTCCACGAAACATCGGCCAATGATAAACTATCCTGTGGCAAATTATCGGTACGGTACAGGTGCTCTGTTTCCTGCAATTCCGGACGCACATAGTCCTTCGCCACAAAACAGCTTTGCAAGGTTGTGGCCATTACTGTCACAACCATTACTTTACTTATTGAATTTTTTATAGTCGGGTTCATAATTATGCTTCTTTTAATTCTTCGGTTACTGGTTTTCCTGATACTTTTTCCTGCATCCATTGGAAAAGGATAAACAAAATCGGGATGACGAAAACACCTAAAATGGTTCCGATCAACATACCTCCGGCAGCACCGGTACCGATTGAATTATTCCCTTCGGCACCAACTCCTGAAGCGGTTACCAACGGCATCAAACCAAGTATAAATGCAAACGAGGTCATCAAGATAGGGCGCAAACGCGCTTTGGCCCCGTGAATGGCAGCATC
This sequence comes from uncultured Arenibacter sp., assembly GCA_965652575.1. Taxonomy (GTDB): domain Bacteria; phylum Bacteroidota; class Bacteroidia; order Flavobacteriales; family Flavobacteriaceae; genus Arenibacter. The sequence goes on from CBFGWQ010000030.1 coordinate 3,009, forward strand.
TACCAAACTTTCTCCATGACGTCGCCGTTGCAATGCAAACTCCACGATAAGGATGGCGTTTTTGGCCAAGAGCCCTATGAGCATGACCAAGGCAATCTGGAAATAGATGTTATTTTGAAGCCCCATGAACTTGGTAGAAATAAAGGCTCCGAAAATTCCCAATGGTAATGATAATAGTACGGAAAATGGCAACAGATAACTCTCGTATTGTGCTGATAACAAGAAATATACAAATACAATAACAAGTATAAAGATAATCATGGTCTGGTTCCCGGAACTTACCTCTTCACGGGACAAACCGGAATAGGCCACTTCGTAGTTGCTTGGTAGTTTTGCAATCTCCTGGTTTACTACCGCAATGGCATCTCCCGTACTAAATCCGGGGTTGGATGCGCCACTTATTTTTGCCGAGTTGTACAGGTTGAAACGCGTAACCGATTGTGGTCCGTATACACGCTTTAAGGTTACAAATTGCGTAATGGGCGTCATCTCGCCACTACCCGTTTTAATATACAGTTCGTTAAGCGATTCCTTGTCGGTCCTGTCGTCCGGTTCTGCCTGTACATACACACGGTATTGTTTACCAAAACGGGCAAAATCAGCGGCATATACGCCCCCAATATACCCTTGCATGGTCGAGAAAATACTGCTAACGGTAACGCCATATTTCTTGGCCAAAGGCACATCGATTTCCATTTCGTACTGTGGATACCTTGTGTTGAAAGCCGATTGACCGTATTGAATTTCCGGATGCTGCATCAAGCTACCGATAAACTGTTGCGTGGCGGCATCCAAATCTTCAAAACTACCACCGGATTTATCCATTAAATTCACTTCAAATCCACCGGAAAGTCCAAAGCCCGGAATACTGGGTGGTGCAAAGAAAATAATGTTGGCATCCGGAATGGTAGCGGCAATACCAAACAGTTTTCCGATAATGGCATTGGCCGATTGGTCGTCGCTTTTACGCTCATCCCAATCGTTCAGCTTCACAAATCCCAGGCCGTAGTTATTACCGGCCCCACTTATCAAACTTCTACCATTAATAACGGTTACACCACGTACTCCCGGAAGTTGTGTTGCTTTTTCATATATTTCTTGAGTAATTTCATTGGTACGGTCCATTGAGGAGCCTGCCGGCAGTTCTACGTTCATAAAGATAATGCCACGGTCTTCGTCGGGTACAAAACCTGTTGGGGTTGTTCCTGCGGCCCACCAAATACCTACACCCGCAAGGATTAAAACAACTGCGGAAACCCACTTGTTTTTGTAAAGGAACGACAACGACCTGCCATAACGCTCGGTGGCTGCATTAAATCCAGCGTTGAACCTATCATAAAAGCGTTGCAAAAGGCCCTTGTTTTTGTCTTCGTGGTCATCGTCGTGTCCTTTTAATAATAGGGCGCACAATGCCGGACTTAAAGTAAGGGCGTTTACCGCGGAAATTAAAATGGCCACAATAAGCGTAATACCAAATTGTTCATAAAATACGCCCGATGGCCCTTGAATAAAGGTTACCGGAACGAACACCGCAGCCATGACCAAGGTAATCGAGATAATGGCTCCGGAAATTTCGTGCATGGCATTCAGTGTTGCGGTTTTTGCACTTTTGGCACCTTGATCTATCTTGGCATGCACCGCCTCTACGACCACAATGGCATCATCCACTACAATACCAATGGCCAATACCAAGGCGAACAGGGTCAATAAGTTGACCGAATACCCAAAAAGGTTCAGGAAGAAGAACGTACCGATAATGGATACAGGTACTGCAATGGCAGGAATTAATGTGGAACGGAAATCCTGAAGGAAGATAAATACGACCAGGAACACTAACAGGAAGGCTTCGATCAAGGTATTTCTTACCTTGTTCATCGAGGCCGTGAGGAATTCATTGGTGTCGTAATTGATGGTATATTTTACGCCTTCCGGGAAATCTTTAGACAAACGCTCCAGTTCCAATTTTATCTGTTCTATGATTACTTGGGCATTGGACCCCGCCGTTTGGTAAATCCCCATATTCACGCTCGGGAAACCATCGGTAAATCCGTATGAATCATAGCCCTGTGCATCCAATTCAATTTTTGCAACATCTTTTAATCGTAAGTATTGACCATTATCCAGCGCTTTTATGATAATCTCTTCATATTGCTTCTCGGTTTTAAAGCGGCCACCGTATTTAATGTTATAGGTAAATGATTGTCCGTCATTTTGGCCCAAAGATCCTGCAGAGGCTTCCAAACTCTGCTCTCTTAATGCTGCTGTTACCTCAGCGGGTATTAGGTTGTAGGCGGCCAATTTTTCAGGCTGTAACCAGACACGCATAGCGTAATCCCCATTGGCAAATACATTTACATTACCTACACCGCTAACACGTTGTAAAGCGGGGATCACGTTTATTTTTAGGTAGTTTTGAACGTAGGTAGCATCGTAATCTTTGTTTTCGGAATATACCGACATAAACATTAGGGCAGATGTTTGCTGCTTTTGCGTAATCACACCTGTTTGTATTACCTCTTGTGGCAATAATGGGTTGGCTCGTGCTACACGGTTTTGTACGTTTACGGCAGCAATATCCGGGTCGGTTTCTTGGTCAAAATATACCGTGATGTTGGCAGAACCGTTGTTGGCTGCCGAAGAGGTCATATAGGTCATGCCCTCAACTCCGTTTATTTGCTCTTCTATTGGAATAATAACACTTTCCAAGATGGTCTCGGCACTTGCGCCAGGGTAGGTAGCATTTACCTGAATGGTTGGCGGTGCAATGTCCGGGTACTGTTCAACGGGCAACGTAGTGTAGCCCAAAACGCCCAGAATGACTATGATGATTGAAATAACCGTTGATAAAACGGGTCTTTCTATAAATGTTTTTAACATGATCGTGGCTAATTATTTGAATAATGGGGCAATAGGTTTTGTAATGCTATCGAAAGATACTTCATTGGGCGTAATGGCCATCCCGTTACGAAGTTTGGCAAGTCCGGAAACAATGATCTTGTCGCCCGCTTTAAGTCCGGATTCTACAACATATAGGTTATTTACCGTACCTTGAATTTTTAGTAAGGTAGCTTTTGCGTTGTTGTTTTCGTCCAAGGTAAAAATCATAACATCCTTTTGCTGTTCAAAGGTGGAAGATTGCGGTACTACTATGGCATCTTTAAATTCGGTCGGAATCCTGATTCTTCCACTGTTTCCGTTGGTCAAAATTTCATTTGGATTGTTAAAAATCGCTCTTATGTTGATCGTTCCCGTATTTTGGTCGATCTGTCCGGTACTTGTTTGAATGCGCCCGGTTTCGGAATACATCTCACCATTGGCCAATATTAAACTAACATCGGGAAGGTTTTTGATACGTTCTGCTTTGCTGGCACCTTCGGCACGTTGCAAGTAATCAATATGCTGTGCTTCGTTCAAACTAAAAAAGGCATATACTTGGCTAATTTCGCTCACGGTAGTCAATGGTGTGGCATCGTTCGGGCTCACCAGAGAACCTTCCCTTAAATTTATGGCACCAACATAGCCATCTATAGGACTTTTTACGGTGGCATAACCTATGTTAGCCGCCACGCTATTGTAATTGGCCTTTGCTTGTGCCAAATTGGCCTTTGCTGTTTCCAATTGCACAGGGCTAATAATGTTTTTTTCTACCAGGGGCTTTAGTTTTTCAACCTCTACCTGTGCAGCATTCACACTTGCCTTGGCCGCTTCGGCATCTTGGCTCAACGATTGGGTTTCCAACCTAAACAATTGTTGTCCTTTTTTTACTTTTTGGCCTTCATCCACCAAAACTTGTTGAATGTAGCCCGAAGTTTTTGCGCGTACATTACTGTGGACAATCCCCTGGATATTTACAGGATATTCGTTGTAGCCCGTAACGGTCATGTTTTTTAATTGGGCTACCGGAAATGGTGCAGGGGAAGCTGCAGCTGCCGATTGGTTCGAGGTTTTATCACCGCAGGAAGATAATACCGTTGCGATACAAAGTAAGGTTATTGTCTTAATACTTTTCATTTTAATTGATTGATAAGTTTCTGTTAAGGTTTTGTTAATCCTGATAGTTCAGGCTTAAACGAACTAAGTGTGTAAAAAAATTATTTATTTAGATTTTTAATTTCATTGATGGCTTCTTTTAATAGGGTTTCGTTTTTCTGTAGAAAGGATTGGAATATTTTGCTCTTTCCTATATTTTCTTTGTGCTTTTTAGGATTGTACTCCTTAATATAGGCTCCTACCTTTTCCACAATTTTGCGTTCGCGTTCTACTTTTTTAAGGTTTTCCTCAAGTTTCGCCAAGAAGAAAGCATTTTTATCGGTTGTTTTAAAGTATCTTTTTCTATCTCCCGATTTTGTAAAATAGGTAATCATCCCAATTTTTAACAATAAGTTCAAAGAAGTGGAAATAGAACTTTTACTGGCCTGTCTTTTTATTTGACAGTCTTCAAATGTGGTCCCATCTTCTTCTGACAGTATTAATCCCGCATATATTCTAGCCGCTAAGGGAGGAAGGTTATATTGACTTTCAAAATGAATGCCCATATCCTCTATAAGCTGCCTTTTACACTCTTCTTTTAGCATTTTTTCCAGAAATAAGGCGCAAAGATACAATTAGTTCGGTAATAAACAAACTAAACGAACTTATTTTTTGTTGTTCCCTATTTATACAATTACACTATTCTACCATCACACCATCAAGCCCAATAACCGGAAGGGTAACAAGATTGGATTCATTAATGCTGTTCTTTTTAAAGAGATAGCGTTTTTCATAAAGCCTATCATCGGCAAAAAAAGTAACAAAAAATTCATTGTTAAATCCGATAAGGTCATCCTGTATGATCTCTATTTTTCTATAGGCCTTGGCGGGGATATCCCCTAAACCGTGCCGAATTGTTGAGGTTTTCCGATCCTTGTCATAGCCTTTAGAGACAACAATTACCAAATCAATCCCAGTATCCCTATCGTTAATAATGTATGAGTTCCAGTTTTTTTCCAAAAAGTCATCGCTCCATTCGTGTACAATGGCGACATATACATTTTTCGCAATAGGAATTTCTATGTCTTTTTTCATTTTGGCCTAAAACTTTTAAAATTTTCCATAGCAGTAGCGCTAAGGGAGGAAGCACATATATTGAACTAATTATTTTGGATAATTATGGGTTGGAAACGATTAAAATGCGCTCTTGAATTGCGTTAAAAAGCGGATATCATTTTCACTTAACAATCTAATATCGGTAATTTGGTGCAAAAGCATTGCAATACGATCAATTCCAACTCCAAAGGCAAAGCCCGAGTACTCATTGGGGTCTATTTTGCAATTTGTAAGTACATTGGGGTCTACCATTCCACAGCCCCCGATCTCTAACCATCCGGTTCCCTTTGTAATTCTGTAATCCGCATCCGTTTCCAAACCCCAATATACATCTACTTCTGCACTGGGCTCTGTAAACGGGAAATAAGAGGGTCTCAACCTTATTTGGGATTTTCCGAAAAGTTCGGTGGTGAAAAATTGTAAGGTTTGCTTTAAATCCGCAAAAGAAACGTCTTTGTCTATATAGAGTCCTTCCACCTGGTGGAAAAAGCAATGAGATCTTGAGGAGATGGCTTCGTTCCTGTATACCCTTCCAGGAGATATCGTTCTAATGGGAGGGTTGTTACTTTCCATATAGCGCACCTGTACGGATGAAGTATGGGTACGCAATAAGATATCCGGGTTGGTCTGTATGAAAAAAGTATCCTGCATATCCCTAGCCGGATGATATTCCGGTAAGTTTAGAGCAGTAAAGTTATGCCAATCATCTTCAATTTCGGGCCCTTCGGATACATTAAAGCCTATTCTTGTAAAAATGTCTATGATTTGATTCTTTACAATGGAGATGGGATGGCGTGTACCCAGGGGCAAAGGTTCTCCCGGCCTTGTTAAATCGCCATATATTCCTTTTTCTTCCTTCTTATTTTCGAGAGCCTCCTTTAAGGCGTTAACTTTTTCGGTTGCCGCTGTTTTTAGTTGATTTATAACTTGTCCAAACTCTCTTTTTTGATCATTGGGAACCTCTTTAAAGTCTGAAAAAAAATGATTGAACAGCCCTTTTTTCCCTAAATATTTAATTCGAAATGCCTCAATGGTCTCAATATCGGTAGAAGAAAAATTTTCTACCTCTGTAATGTGCTTTTTTATGGTATCGATCATGGTGTTCGGCTAATTCCGCAAATTTAAGTTATTTACAGCATTACCGACTATATATTTCCTCATAAATTGGTTTGGCACCTATGCCGAAGCTTCAACTTTTTGGTCGGTTGGCTTATGATTTAGATACTTTATACATTCATCGAAGGTATCAAAAATGTGTTCTTTAGGAATCAAATCAGGTATTAGGTCTACCCGTTCCATCATGTAGCGTGGTTGGTCCAGAACATCTACCAATAATACTTCGATGTTGGAATTAAATAAATCTATAAGTACATCTTCCAAAGTGTAGAGACCGGATTGATCCATATATTGCATTCGGTCCATACGAATAATAACCGTTGATGCCGATCGCGGAATTTGGTTTGCCAATGCCTGGAATTCACTGGTAGAACCAAAGAATAGGGGACCTTTAATGTGCTTTATAAAGACTTTTTCTTTTAATTGTTTGGGAAAATTGGCTTCATCCGCCCATCCTTTTTCATGTTCCAAGGTTTTTACATCCGATCTTTCCGCAGTAAGGTCCCCCATTTTTTTCATGAACATTAACGAGGCGATTACCAGGCCAATACCTACGGCATAGACCAAATTCCATACTGAAGATAGAACCAGTACAACAAGCATAATGGTAACTTCGGAACTGAATTTGATGGGGCCTATACTTAAGTCTTTCGGCAAGCTTGGTATGGCTTTCAGGCCTTTATAGTCCATAACCCCTATACCTACGGTAACCAATATACCGGCAAGTACGGCTGCCGGTATTTGTGATGCAACTGGACCAAGAGCCAATAAAATGATTAAAAGCAGCACACCGGCAACCATACCTGATAGTTTGGTCTTACCCCCTGCGTTTATATTTACTACGGTACGAATGGTAGCACCGGCTCCAGGTATTCCTCCAAAAATGGCCGCTATACTATTCCCGATACCCTGGCCTACCAATTCTTTGTTGGGTTGATGTTTTGTTTTGGTCATATTGTCCGCTACTACAGAGGTCAAAAGAGAATCTATGGCTCCCAATAGTGCCAATGTCAAAGCAGTAAAGATATAAGGAGTTATGGAGCCGAGCTTAAAAGCGGTGAATATTTCAAGATGGGGTACGGGGAAACCACTGGGTATTTCATCAATAGGACGATAGTTGAGCCCCAATCCGTATGCCACTCCCGATACAATGATTAGGGCTACCAACGCACTTGGTATGGCAGTTGTAATTTTTTTGAAACCGTAAATAATACCGATGGTAGATAGGGCCAGGATAAGTTCCATCCAATTGATGTTCTGCAAAGCCCTGGGAAGGACTTTTATAGTGCCGATAACTCCCGACGCCTCATTTTTGGCCAAGGTTCTGGCTTCTTTGATCATATCATCCTGGGTAATACTTCCGGCACGTTTGATAGTTTCTTCAAAATCCTCTAAAACCAGAATACCTTCGCCAGCCTCTTCCTTAAGGATATTATCCAATATGATTTCCTCTGCCTTTGGTTTATATTGCGATACAAATTCGTCATCTTCTTTTGGATAATACCCTACAGAAGGTAAAATTTGGGTAACCAATATGATGACCCCAATTGCGGTCATAAATCCAGAGACCACCGGATAAGGGATGTAACGAATGTACTTGCCTATTCCCATAAGACCAAGACTTATCTGCATAAGGCCGGCCAATAGAAATACAATAAGAATGGCGGGAAGGGCCTTTTCTATACTTCCGTCATTAATCGCTACAATACCTGCAATAACTACCATGCTTACAGCCGTCATTGGAGCCGTAGGTCCGGATATTTGAGTGTTGGTACCTCCAAAAAGTGCAGCAAAAAAGCTGATGAATATAGCTCCGTACAGTCCGGCACTTGGTCCAAGCCCAGAACTTACACCAAAGGCCAAAGCGAGTGGAAGTGCTACAATACCTGCTGTAATTCCACCAAAAAGGTCTCCTCTTAAATTCGAAAAAAAATTTCCCATAAAATTAATTTAATCTAAATAATTTTCCGAAGCCCGCCCGTGCCCTTCGGACGGGGACTCGGCCTTGGGACCGCCTGTTCCCACAGGGTATCCAATCCGCCGGTACGGACGGGCCTGTCTTTGTAAATTTAGGATTCTACTTTGAGAACAGTCTGTTTCCAGAAATTTTTCAGGTTTGGATCAAGCAATATTCAGTTTAGCTTGAAACCATCTTTGGCCTCCTAACAATAGGGCCTTATTCGTAAAAAACAACCTCCCCATTGGATACATCGTACATGGCGCCAACAATTTTTATTTCCCCATTTTTTTCCATCTCGGCCAATACGGGGCTTTGCTTGCGTATATTTGTCATTGCTAAATTTACATTCTTTTCGGCAACTTTATCCACAAATTCAAGATTTTTGGAATTTCTTAAATTTTCGTCGGAAGGCTCTTTAACTGCTTCCACCGATGGTTCAATTTTTTTGATCAAGGCGGTAAGATTGCCCAATCTTGCATGGTCACACGCTCCTTTTATGGCACCACAGCTGGTATGTCCCAGAACAACGATGAGTTTGGTTCCGGCAAGTTTGGAGGCAAATTCCATACTGCCCAATATATCCTCGTTTATAAAGTTACCTGCTATTCGGATACTAAAGATATCTCCAAGGCCCTGATCAAATACCAATTCGGCGGAAACCCTGGAGTCGATACAACTCAAAATGGTTGCGAAGGGAAACTGGCCTTCGCTCGTATCGTTGACTTGCTCAAGAAGGTTTCTATTGGCTTTCAGGTTGCTTTGAAATCTTTGGTTGCCCGCCTTTAAAAACTCCAACGCTTTGCTAGGGGTCATTGTTGCTTGGGTTTCTCTTGTATGTGCTTTCATATTTGTCTATTTTAATTATGTTTTTTTTAATTTTGTATTATAGTTGTTCTGACCGGATTTTTCACCGGTTATCAAAAGATTGATATCCGATTTTCTTACCATATCATAGGTAACCAAGAATTCGGAAAGACCTTCTTTCTTCTTTTTTCCTCTTTCCAAAAACAAGAGGTCTATATTGTTTTTGGATAAATAAATGGGAAGATTTTTTACTGTATTTTCATTGTGATCAAAAACATAGTTGATGATCTTGTATCCTAGAAAATCCTCTGCCAATGGCAGTACATATGAAGTTTCGACAATATTGAACGACTTCAGGGTGCTGTTCGCATTAAAAAAGAGGTTCTCTGTAAAGGGCGTTGGGGCAAATGCCGCTTCGGAACAATTTAATGTACCTATACCTATCTTTTTGCCGGGCTCAAGGCCATTGTCCGGTGAAATAATAAGAATGTTACCTTTAAAAAAAGTAAGGACAAAGTTGATTATTCTATCATCGGCAGTATTGATAGGATTGCTCCTGCCCCTTCCCAAAACCAAAATATCCGGATTGTTTTCGTTTAGATATTTAACCAACTCATTTTTAATGTTTCCAAGGGTATTGAAATAAGTAATTGGCACCCCATAATTATCAATTATCGGCAATACTATTTCCTTCATCCGTTTGTCCGTCAGTATATGTTCCCGATTTATTGAGCGTATGGCAGAGAGTTGGTTGTCTTTACTAATAACCGCTGTAGGCTTTGTTACATGCAAGACTTCAATTTCCGCATTGATCATTTGGGCCAAACTGACCGTACTGGTTAGCAAGCTGGATATGTCTTCCTTTAAATAGGTGAATAAAACAATTCGGTGTTTATTCCTTTCCATGCCTATTAACTTAAACTTATTTTGGATTTAGGCCTTGTTTTAAAGAATTCCGTAAAACTTGTTGGATTTTCAACTACGCCGCGTTTTGACACCAGTTGAATATCTATATTGCGTTCTTTCGCCTTCACCAAAAAGTTGTCCAGAATCTCGATAATATCATAATCAAGATATCTCGTCTTGAGCAAATCTATTTCTAAATAAGTGTCCCTTGGTAGACTATCCAATTCCTTAAGAATGGCCCCTTTGTTAAAAAAGGTAACTTCTTCTGCAAGTGTCATTTTTATTTTGTGCTTGCCATTGCTCTTATCCTCAATATGAAGAAAGTGCGAGTTTTGGTAGCTTTTTAGCAAAATAACAACTATTCCTACCATTAATCCCAATCCTATGCCGAAAAGTAAATCCGTAAGTACGATACCAACAACGGTAACAATAAACGGGGCCCATTGTTTCCAACCTAAATTATACATTTTTTTGAATAATGTTGGTTTTGCCAATTTATATCCAACAACCAAAAGTATGGCGGCCAATACGGATAGGGGGATCATGTTCAGCAATTTCGGGATCAAAATCACCGATACCAACAACAAAAAACCGTGAAAGATGGTCGATAATTTACTTTTTCCGCCAGATTGTATATTTGCCGAACTTCGTACAATTACCTGTGTTATAGGTAAACCACCGATTAGACCGGACATAATATTACCTGTACCTTGGGCCAACAATTCCCTGTTGGTGGGAGTTACGTTTTTCTCGGGGTCTATCTTATCGGAAGCCTCTACGCACAACAAGGTTTCCAAACTGGCGACCAAGGCAATCGTAAATGCCGTAACCCAAACATCCACATTGCCAATTACCGCAAAATTGGGAAAGCTAAACTGGCCAATAAAGTCCGAGGCATTTTCCGGTATGGGAACACTCACTAAATGTTTTCCTTCAATGGCCATTATTTCGTTGCCCTGAAATACTTTATGAAAAATAATGCCCAGGACGACGACTACAAAAGGTCCTTGGATCAACTGAAAGATTTTTGATTTTTTACTCAATACTTTTTCCCAAAATATTATAATTGCCAAACTTAATATTCCTACGAGAGCAGCTCCGGGCTGGATATTACTGAGCATGTTAAATAGTTCTGAAAAGGTGTTTCCCCCATCAATCTCAAAAAACTCCAGATCCCAGGCAGACTCCTCATCATACCCGAAAAAGTTGGGGATTTGCTTTAGGATAATGATGATACCTATTCCGGTCAACATGCCCTTAATTACGGAAGACGGGAAATAATATCCGATAACACCTGCTTTTAAAAAACCAAAGATCAATTGAATAATACCACCTAAGACTACCGCAACAAGAAAGTTTTCATACCCTCCCAAAGTGCCTATGGCGGTCAAAACAATTGCTGCCAATCCTGCTGCCGGTCCGCTCACACCAATTTTTGAGCCACTTAGCGCTCCAACAACAATTCCGCCGATTATACCGGCAATTAAACCTGAAAATAAGGGGGCCCCACTGGCTAAAGCAATACCCAAACATAGAGGTAGCGCAACAAAAAATACTACAATACTTGCCGGAAGGTCCGACTTAATATTTTTGAACATATAATATAATAGTTTAATCCCTGATCGGAATCAAGGACACGTTTTTAATTAATCGAAATAGTTATACTTAACTTAAAAGATTAACTTATATGTTCAGGGGGTGGAAGCAGAATTTTTTTGGTGAAGTCTATATGGCCCATTGGGTGGTATACACCCATTATAGATTTTTGTGACAGGGCTATTAAAGAATAATCGTTAAAACCATCGTTTACGAATTTCTCCTGTAGCGGAGATTTCTTACCCGTTTCCTGCTGTTCCTCTTCGTTAAGATTGGTTACAATAACGGGATTGTCAATATCCAGTAAAGTGAAGGCGCTCGGAGCCACTATGGCAAATAGCCAAAGGGAAAGTAAGAGTGTACGGGCAAAAACCTTCATAGGATTTCAAATTAGGACAAATATAACACCAACGGATTTATTAGACGTTAAAGATATATTAAAAATCTTTAAGGACCTTTATATCCTCCGAGGGGATCCAGCCCGTGGTACCATCGGCAATGGCGATTTTTTTCCAATCATTTAATTGTTCAAGTACATTTACCTTGGTACCGGCATGTAAAGTGAAAATGGCCTGTCCCCTATTGTTGGGTTCGGATTTAACGCCCACTTCTTCCGAAAAAACTATGGCGGGTTGTTCCGATTTAAAATTGGAAAACTGTATATAGGCCAGCATTACCGCTATTATGGTGAAAAGCAGAAAAACAAGGCTGCTTATAAAGGCAATTCGCTTTTGGGTGGAAAACTTGAAATAATAAAAGGCGATATAACAACATACAAAGAGCATCATAAAACCAACGGCTACATAGGCCCATTGGTCAAAGGAGAGGTAGGTGGTAAGTTGGTTGTACATTTTGGAAATTGTGGTCTGGGGAAGGGGTTCAATGGCATCCAAGGTCATATTTTGGGCGTAGGCCAGGTTGTTCCTGATATCCCGATCATTTGGTTTAAGTAATAATGCCTTTTCATAATAATAGATACTTGGGGCAATTTTGTTAAGTTTATAATAGGTATTTCCCAAATTGAAATAGAGTTCGGCCGAATGCTCCCTATTGTCCAGGATCTTTAGATAATTGTCCGCCGCTTTTGTATATTCCCCTTGGTTGTAAAATGCAGTAGCCTCTTCAAACAATTGTTCATTTTGGGAAAATCCCAAGGTACATACCAAATAGGTCAAAATAGTTAATTTACGTACCATTGCTTAAATTTGTTTATCCAGTTGTGAAATTACCTCACTGGCTTTATTGTAATCCTGTTGCATCTGAACATCGGAGAAAGGACTATATCTGGCCATTTCACAGTTCTTAAGTAATCCTACAAAGCCCTCCCGGGTGGTTTCGTCCACATTTTTTTCACTTAATAAAGAAGTTATTTTATCCTTGCTGAAATCCGATGTCTCTATTTTAAGTTTGGCCTTCAAATAATTGTGCAGTGCCTTTTCCAGGGCCACGTAAAATGATTCCTTGGACCCTAAGGCCTTTTTGGCCGCAGATAGGTATTTCTTGGCCAGTTTATTGGCCCGTTTAATTTTGTTGCCTTCCACATCACTGGAAATGGCCTCTCTTTTTTTACCAAAGAGGATGGCCAGGGGAATTAACAGTACCGGAAGAAGCCACCAAAGAAAGAAACCGGTAGATCCAAAAAAGTAATTATTGTTGATGGCCGTTAGGTTTGGCCTTATTTTATTGAACACAAATTGATCTCCGGTAGCCACAACCCTTTGTTTGTTATTGGAAATGGCACCGGTGTTGTCTGCTGCACCGCTAGTGGGGCCTTCCAGTACATTGATCATAATTTCCCCGGAGCTCAAGGTTTGATATTTTTCGGTCTTGGGGTTAAAAAAGCTGAAAGAAATACTGGGAATGGGATACTTGCCTTTAAATGTAGGTACTATCGTGTAGCTATTGCTTACATTTCCTTCCATACCGGACAGGGTGGTACGGACACTTTCATTAAACTCCGGATCATATACTTCCAGGGAACTGGGGAGATTTAGACTTGGAATTTCGAAAAGTTTTAAATTTCCCTTACCGTTTATGGCCACTTTTGCCTGTAGGGATTCGGAGGCATTAAGATGGGTCTTACTGGTGGTAACCGAAAATTGGAATTCACCCACCGCTCCACTAAAATCTGCCGGTTTTCCTTCTGTAGGCAAAGGTTTTACATTAATTGTCCTATTGCCGGCGGATACGGTCTTGTTGGCTTGGGCAAATATTCTTCCCCCAAAGAAATCCCGTTTATTGGTGGGGATCTGGAGACTTACATCCAGTGAAAGCGGCTCAATTTCCAGTTCTCCCGTTTTTTGTGGATATAGAACCACTCTTTTTAGGATTACGGATCGGTATGGTTTACCTTCAAAGGTAGTATTCTGAACATCGTATTTGGTGACCGGAATATCCTGGCTCCAGAAATTGTTATATTTAGGGTTGTCCAATGCCCTAAAATTTGTTACGTCTATGGTAGGACTTGCGTATAGTTTATAAACTACGGTAACGGCCTCGTTCAAATAGGGGGCGGTTTTGGATATTTCGGCTACCAGATGTAAACTTTCATCCGCCACATCATCTACCGTTTTTTCCCCGTCCGGTCTTTCCACTGCAGCGGTTACCTCCACTTCTTTGGGGAGCGATTTATAGGTTTCGCCCTTGATGACTATGGTGGCCTGCTTGATCGTAAATTTTCCCCTTGCGGTAGGGGCCAGGGTATAGCTGTAGGTTTTGGAAAAGCTTCTTACCCCGTTCACCCAGGACGAGCTAATGGATTGGGAGGGACCCATAAGTACCCTGAAGCCTTCAAAATCCGGGGGAACAAAATTATCCCCGTCCCTGTTCATGGTAAAGTCTACCCTTAGACGTTCGTTGATACCCAACACATCTTTGCTTAGGTTCATTTCAAAGGTGACGGTATCATCATTTTGGGCATACGATGACATGCCGAGGATCAACAATGAAAATAACGATATGTATTTTTTAATGTTCACCTGTATTACCAGTCTTTTTCATTTTGGATTTTTGCCCCTTTTACTTTTTGGGCATCAATTTTTTCCTGGACCTTTTTTTCTTCGTTCTGCATGGCTTCCAACAAGTTTTTCACTTGTTGGGGGGATAATTGGTTAGGTCTGGGCTGTTGTTGTTTCTGTTCCTCCGACTTATAGGGCTCGTTGTTCTTCTCTTCATCGTCTCCTTGGCCTTCCTTATTGTCTTCCTTCTCTTCCTCGCCTTTATCCCCCTCTTCCTTTTTGTCGCCCTGGTTCTCTTTTTGATCCCCTTTATTGTCTTCGTTTTGATCCCCTTCCTTTTTATCCTCGTTCTGATCTTTCTGATCTTTTTGATCTTTTTGATCTTCCTTGTTTTGGTCGTCCTTATTCTGATCGTTTTTTTGCTCTTCTTCCTGTTGTTTTTTTAGCATTTCCTTGGCCAATGCCAAATTATAACGGGTCTCTTCGTCCGTAGGATCATTTCTTAAAGATTCTTTATAGGCATCTACCGCTTTTTGGTATTCTTTGTTTTTCATAAAGACATTGCCCATATTATGGTAGGCCCTGTGCTTGTCCGTTTTGTTGGTAGCATTTTCACCTGCTTGCTTAAACCTGCCAAAGGCTTCGCTATAGGTCTCGTTTTCATAATAGGCATTCCCTAGATTATAAGGGGCTATACTGCTTTCCGCACTCTTGGAGATGGCCCTTCTGTAATTGGCTTCGGCATTTACAAAATCGCTTTCGGACAGGTCCTTATTACCTTCCCAAGTATAGTTGTTGGCGGTTTTAATCGATTTTTCCTTTTCCTTATCCAACTCCTGGGCATGGACAAGGC
The DNA here is from genome assembly GCA_965652575.1 of uncultured Arenibacter sp. GTDB lineage: Bacteria > Bacteroidota > Bacteroidia > Flavobacteriales > Flavobacteriaceae > Arenibacter. Next base: position 18,286 of record CBFGWQ010000030.1, read on the forward strand.
CTCCAATCAAAACAATGATAAATGCTATCTTTTTCATGCGTTTAATTTTTTTTAATTATTTGGAAATAAACTAATTAAAAAATTGAGAACGTATGTAACCGCTACGCTCTCACATTAAAAATTTTAAACATTGCCTTTGTGAAGTAATTTTTAAAATTTATTAATGTTCGTTTCATCTGTTCATATTTATTTGTTCCATATTGGTCAGATGTAATTCACCTGGCAATATTTTCGGCCCGATAATTATCGGGGGATATCCGGAATTGTTATGGCTCATTTCATAATGCTTCCGCGTTTATCGCTCGTTAAACAGATTCAATTTTTTAAGCCATTTGGTCTTTCTATCCAAGACAAAAATATCTAAAAATAGGAATAAAAGCCCTGCGGCCAAAAACCACTGGAACTGATCTTTGTATTCGGCAAATTGTTTGGCCTCAAATTCCTTTTTGTCCATCTGGTTCAATTGCTCCTTGATAAAGGCAACGGCTTCTTCCGTGTTTTCCCCGTTTATGTATTCCCCATTGCCCTCATCGGCAATTTCCTGAAGCACCTCTTCATTTAATTTTGTGATGACCACCTCACCCTGGCTGTCCTTTTTTAGGCTTTCAACGATACCGTTTCTTTTTAGGGGAATGGGTGCTCCCTTTGTTTTTCCTACCCCAATGGTAAATATCCTAATTCCTTCATTGGCAGCGTCCTCAACGGCATTGGATACATTGCCCTGGGAATGGTCCTCCCCGTCCGAGATAATGAAAAGTACACGGTTGGTCTGTTCCTCATCGTCATAATAGGTCGATGCCAATTCAATGGCCTGATCAATAGCCGTTCCTTGGGAGGAAAGCATATCGGTGTTCATGTTTTGCAGGAACATTTTGGCAGCCCCGTAATCCGTCGTTATCGGGAGTTGGGGAAACGCCTGTCCGGCATAGGCAATAATTCCAATTCTATCGCTGGCCAGTTGATTGATGATCTCGGAAACCAGGCGTTTTGCCTTTTCCAGCCTATTGGGGGCTATATCCTCGGCCAACATACTTTTGGAAACATCCAATGCAAATACAATATCGACCCCTTCCCTCTTAACGGTTTCCAATTTGGTGCCTATCTTTGGGTTCACCAATGCCATTGTTAGGGAGGCTATTCCCAACAGAATAAAAATTAATTTTAAGGTAGATTTAAAGTTGGATCTATCCGGGGTCAATCGCTTTAAAAGGCTTAGGTCGGCAAATTTTCTCTGTGTCCTTTTTTTCCATATTTGAAGGAGTATAAAAAGAACCACCATTACCGGAATGACGGATAAGAGGTATAAATATGATTTTTCGTCCAACTGAATCATTTTGTATTCTTCCTTTTTAAATCAATTTCTACAGTATTAAATAAAACTCCTGTACAAGGTATTCCTTGCCAACCATTCCAACAACAGCAAAACCCCTGCCAAATATACCCAAGGTCTAAATCTTTCTTCGTATTTGTAGTACTTGAATTCCTCTACCTCCGTTTTTTCCAATTTATTGATTTCCTCGTAAATGGCTTCCAGTTTTTTATTGTCGGTAGCCCTAAAATATTGTCCCCCGGTTGTTTCCGCTATAGATTTTAAAAGGCTTTCATCTATTTCCACTTCCCGCATCCCATATCTGAAGGATCCGTCTGCGTTATAGGCTATGGGTGTCATGGCGTTACCATTGGTGCCAATACCAATGGTGTAGGTTTTAATGCCGAATTCCACCGCCAGATCCGCAGCTGTTTGTGGCTCAATAAATCCCGAATTGTTTACCCCGTCGGTGAGAAGTATAATTACCTTGCTCAATGCCTTGCTTTCCTTTAGTCTGTTTACAGAGGTGGCCAGTCCCATTCCAATAGCGGTCCCATCATTTAATTGCCCATAGGTTATCTCGTCCAAGGCCCTTAAAACTATGGATTTATCACTGGTAATGGGCGTTTTGGTATAGCTTTCCCCTGCATAGGCCACCAATCCGATCCTATCGTTGGGTCTTTCGTTGATAAAGTCGGCCGCTACTTTTTTAAGCGCTGCCAATCTATAGGGCTTTAGATCTTTTGCCAACATACTGGAGGAAACATCTATGGCCATAACAATATCGATCCCCTTGGTGGTTTTGGTCCTGGTGGAGATATCCTCGGTCTGTGGCCTCGCCATTGCCACTATAATGGCGGTCAATGCCAACAGACGCATAACAAACAGTGCCGGTTTTAGTTTGGGCAATATGCTACGGTTGTGAAAGCCCTTGATGCTCGATATTTTTAAGGAAGCGGTCTGTTCCCTTCTTTTAAAGAAATACCAAAGCACAGCCACCGGAAGTAATAACAACAACCAGAAAAATTGTGGGTTCGCAAAGGAAATATTCTCAAACATCTATAAGCTTGTTTTTACTTCTACTGAGTTTAAAATTCGGTCTACTATCCGGTCCGCATACTGGTCATCTGCCAACCAGGTCAAGATTATATTTTGTTGAAAGCCGTTACCTCCAAAAAATAGGACCGTATAGTTCCCGGAGACCGGTTCCTTGGATTCTGGCACTGCAAATTTTCCACTGCCGTACAGTTTAACTCCCTTGACCCCCGAGAGGGTAGTAAAAGCTTCCTGTTTGGTAGTGATGTTCTTGGCACCTTGATCTTCAAAATTTTTCAAAATCTGTTCCGCGGCCTTTTCAAAATCCGGTTCTTCCGGTTGTGCCAGGGTAATGGAGGTGGCACCAATGGTAAACAGTCCAATGGAGCTCCTATAGGCAAATGCCTGCATTTCTTTTATAGAAGCCTGGGTTTCCGGAGGTAGTTTTACCGCTTGTCTCAATAAGACTTTTGGGGTCTGCAGACTAATCGGTGGGAAACCGTAATCGCTCTGCACCCATTCCCCTTCCAATAATTCTTTGGTGGGGTGGCCCAGAACCGTATCTTTTACCTGTCCAAACCCATAATAACCTATTGCTGCAATAGAGGAAAATAATAGGACAAGTACCGCAGTAACGGCAATAATGACCAATTTTTTCTTGTGTTTCCTGCGTTCCAGTTCCTCCAAATATTCCGCGCGTTGCAGTAATTCCTCTTCAGTGGGCTCCGGAATGGCCTCTTTGGTCTTGATCACGATCTGCTCTACAGATCTTCTATCCTGTTCGGCTACCGAGGATTCCGGTTTGGATTTTGCAAATTTCACCAAATCCGAGGTCTGTAACACCTTTTTGAACTGTTGTATGGTATCATGGTCCAGTTTCAATTGACCGGCATCCCTCATCATTTCCAATTTATCTATCAATTGGTCCGTAGTACTTTCCAATGCGGTAACATGGACATCTTCTTCCAAGTAGGACCGTACAATGTCCGTTAATTCGGAATAGTAGGATTTATAATCGTCCTGAATTAAATATTTTGATTTTTCCAATTGTTTTAAGCCAAGGATGGCACGGTCAAACGGTGGCAATAGGGCTACTTTTTCCTCTTCGCTCAAAGGTTTTTTTCTAAAAACGAACCAATACAGTGCTGCCCCGGCCAATATTAGGAACCCCAGTACCCAAAGAAGTATTTTCCATAGCGCTCCGTTCGATTTTTCTACATTTATTATGGGTTTTATGTCGTACATCTTCTGCGCCAAGGTATCCACAGGTACTGTGGCAACCTCAATTCTAAGGGAGTCTGTAAAAAACGGTTTCCCGTTTACCATAATCTGTTGCCTTGGAAGGATATAGGAACCCGAATCAAATTGGGTTAGGGCGTAAATTTTTTGAAGTGTCATCCTATCCAATTTTTTAACGGTATCGGTCTTGAGGGCCTCCACGGTTTCCAAAGGGGAAAAGGTCTGGCCTTCCGGGAAGATTACCTGAGCGGTGGAATCTGTTTCTACGCTAACTTTAAAATTGATCTGTTCGCCGATCTTTATATGGGTAGTATCCACCCCGGATACAATGACGGGCGTATTTTGGGAAAATCCTTGTGTCGAGGCCAATAGTAGACACAGGACCATATATCGTAGTAAATACGAATAATTATTTATAATGCTCAAATTTAAGTTCCTCATGTAAATCAACCTCTTCTCTTAAAATAGCCCAATAATTTCTTTACATAACTTTCATCCACCCTACAGCTCAGCACCCCGCAACCGGATTTGGTAAAGGTTTCCTGAAAATAGGCAACCCGCTCACTATAGTGTTTGCCATAGGCCATCCTTACTTTTTTGGACTGGGTATTCACCAATTGAATGGCTCCCGTTTCGGCATCCTGCATTTGTACCATGCCTAAATTTGGAATATTTTCCTCCCTCTCATCATACACCCTAATACCGGTAAGATCGTGTTTTTTGCCCGTAATACGCAAGGTTTGAAGATAATCATCGGTAATAAAATCCGAGAGTACGAAGACAATGGCCTTTTTCTTCATTACGTTGGTAAGGAATTTTAAGGCGGCTCCCAGATCGGTCTCACTGCTCTTGGGCGTAAACTCCAGCAATTCCCGGATTATCCTTAGGGCGTGACTTTTTCCTTTCTTGGGGGGTATATATAGTTCCACTTCATTGGTAAACAAAAGAAGTCCCACTTTATCATTGTTCTGAAGTGCCGAAAATGCCAGCGTAGCGGAGATTTCGGTAATAACTTCCTTTTTAAACTGATTGCTGGTACCAAAAAGTTCCGAACCGCTCACATCTACCATGAGCATCATGGTAAGTTCCCTTTCTTCCTCGAATACCTTTACAAAAGGTTCGTTATAACGTGCGGTTACGTTCCAATCTATGGATCGGACATCATCACCAAACTGATATTGGCGCACCTCACTAAACGTCATACCCCTTCCCTTAAAAGTCGAGTGGTATTCCCCACCAAAAATATGGTCGGAAAGACGCCTCGTCTTTATTTCGATCTTGCGGACTTTTTTTAATAATTCTTTGGTATCCATTTTTCAGTTTGCAGTTTGCAGTAATGAGTATTCAGCTACAGTACGTTCTAATTGTTTACGACTGGCAACTGTAGACTGATAACTGTGCACTGATTAAGGTACTTCAATTTCGTTTACGATCTTGTTTATTATTTCTTCCGAAGTAATGTTTTCTGCCTCGGCCTCGTAGGTGATGCCGATCCTATGGCGTAAAACGTCATGGATCACTGCCCTTACATCTTCGGGAACAACGTAACCCCGCCTTTTTATAAAGGCATAGCATTTGGCAGCTACCGCCAAATTGATACTACCCCTTGGCGAAGCTCCGAAACTGATCAAAGGTTTTAGGTTTTCCAAATTATATTTTTCCGGATATCGGGTGGCAAATATAATATCGAGAATATATTTCTCAATCTTTTCGTCCATATACACATCCCTTACCGCCTTTTGGGCACTGAGAATCTGATTAAGGCTAACCACAGGTTTTACCTCATCGTATGCTCCCTTAAGGTTTTGCCTGATTATTAATTGCTCCTCGCTGAGCTTGGGGTAATCTATAACGGTCTTTAACATAAAACGATCCACCTGGGCTTCCGGTAGGGGGTAAGTTCCTTCCTGTTCCACCGGGTTTTGCGTGGCCATTACCAGAAAGGGCCTGTCCAGTACAAAAGTTTCATCACCTATGGTAACCTGTTTTTCCTGCATGGCTTCCAAAAGGGCGGATTGCACCTTTGCGGGAGCACGGTTAATCTCATCCGCAAGGACAAAATTGGCAAATATGGGTCCTTTTTTAATGGAGAAATCGTTCAATTTCATATTGTAGATCATGGTACCCACAACATCTGCGGGTAAAAGATCGGGAGTAAATTGAATCCTGCTAAAGCTTCCGTGTACCGCTTTTGCCAAGGTGTTTATCGCCAAGGTTTTGGCCAGACCGGGAACACCCTCCAAAAGAATATGGCCCTGTCCCAAAAGTCCAATGAGCAATCGTTCCACCATATGTTTTTGTCCAACGATCACTTTGTTCATCTCTAAAATAAGTAGGTCGATAAAAGCACTCTCCTGGGCAATTTTCTCGTTCACGGCACTAATGTCTACCGAAGTATTTTCTTCCATAAAATCCTTATATTTTGTTTTGTTTACAGTGGTTTACTCCAAAAGTGGATGCAAATTGAAAATTTATTTAGTTATTGGCTGTTAATGTATGGTTAAAAGTTAAGTAATGGATCCGGTTTTATGAACTATTTAAGGGAATTATTCATAATTTCACAAACATATGAAAAATAAAACATCTTATTCCAAAATCCTTGCAGCTACAATTATGTGTAGGCATTTGGATAACGAATTTTCTGTTTGGGAAGGATCCAGTGTCCGGTAAACGTTTAAATGACGGGTAGGGAATGATGGACCTTGAGCTGGGCCAAGGTGTAAAAACGAGCATAACCATAGCTACGTAAGGATTTTTGCAACGTAGGAGCGGTTCAATAGACACCTTAAATTACCCGTAGGTTTAAGTTTGATTGGACACTGGGTTAATGGAACCTTACTGGACATAGAGGATTGCCACTTTTTATTAGAGCTAATATATGGTTCATTGGACAATGAATCGGTTTGTTCAATTGTCTTTGCCACTAATGGGAGATCAAGGAATATATTTAGCTTTTAAATGGCTCCCATGTTTATCTGATAGGGGGTGTTATGAAGGTCTGATTTTGACCGTTATTGGCAGTATGGTTTTTCTTTCTTTCTTGGATGGGATGATATGCACATATAAAAATGGACCAACGGTATTGCAGGAAATAAAATAAAGGATTGATTATGGGTATTAGTATTAATGGGAAACCTACGGCATTTATAACCGGCGCTACAAGCGGAATTGGACTCGCAACGGCCAAACTCTTTGCCTCCAATAGGATTAATTTGGTGATTTGCGGCCGGCGAAAAAAGCGTTTGAACGAACTGAAAAAGGAACTTTCCAGATATACGAGGGTTTTCGTTTTGGAATTCGATGTACGGGATAAAGAGGCGGTTTTTGGGGCTATCGCTTCCCTTCCGGAGGAGTTTTCCCATATAAATATCCTGATCAATAATGCGGGCAATGCCCATGGTCTGGATTCCATAGAGGATGGGGATCTGGATGATTGGGAAGCTATGTTGGACATTAACGTCAAGGGTCTTTTATATGTTTCCAAAGCCATAATGCCTAAAATGATAGATAATAAATCGGGGCATATAATAAATATTGGTTCCATTGCCGGGAAAGAAGTATATCCCAAGGGAAATGTGTACTGTGCCAGTAAATATGCCGTGGATGCCATAAACCAAGGGATGAGGTTAGATTTAAATAAATACGGTATTCGTGTTGGGGCCATTAATCCGGGATTGGTCGAAACCGAATTCAGTAAAGTCCGCTTCAAGGGAGATAATGGTAGGGCGGAGTCTACTTACGAGGGGTATGAGCCATTGCAACCGGAGGATATTGCAGAGGTCATCTATTTTATGGTTACCAGACCCTCCCATGTCAACATTGCGGATTTATTAATTTTGCCTACGGCACAGGCGAGTGCTACTATTGTTAATAAGGAATTATGATCAATAAGCGCCTGCTCGTAAAAAACCTATTGGCCCATAATGATGAAAATAGCTTTTATGATAAAAAGCGCTTTATAGATATTGGACAGAAGGAGGGGAAGGCTAAATTTTTAAAACATGTCTGTGCACTTGCCAATAGCAACCCCAAAAATAATTCCTTTATCGTAATTGGGGTCGAGGATGAGGACAATGTAATTATAGGGGTCGATTTTTTTGATGACAGCAAGATTCAAAATTTGGTAAATGCCTATTTGGACAACCCCCCGCGGATTACCTATGAAAACATTCCGTTTCCACATTTGCCCATGGGCAAGGTGGTTGGTCTGGTCACTATAAAATCCAATGGCAAGGTTTGTTCCTTGCGAAAGAATATTTGGAAGTACTATGGGGGATCGGTATTTTTCAGGGACGGCAGTATAAGTATGCCAAAGGCCTATGGAATTGAGTTGACAGATGTAAATTCAGGTATTGTGGCAACCATAGAAAAGCATGCCAAAAACAATATTGAACTTACCTTGGATGGAGTGATCGATTTTTTAAACGAAAGGCATAAGGACCTGACCAGTAACTATAAGGTTTTTAAAGAACAATTTGTGGTCTGTTGGGCAGGGCATCAGAAAAAAGTAAAAAATGAAACTTATTATTCACGTGTCGACATTGAATTGATCAATGAACAAGTGAAGTTGTTTTTTTCGGAATTCGATGAAATTACGATAGCTTATGATGATCATTCCTTCACTACCATAGAATTTGTGCAGTTGGGGTTAAGTAACCAGCAAAACTATTATCCGTTGGAAAAGGTAGTCATTACGTTTTTGGACAACGGCACCTATACTATTCAAAGCGATTTAATTTTTGAACCTCCGTTATATGATAAAAAAACATTGCACCATATTTACAATGCCAATGTGGCCATGTTGAGGAAAATTGAAAAGGAAATTTCTTTGACTCCGAATGAGGAAAGGGACCTGGAACTGTTGTCCGATACTTTTTTAATTTGTTATGTCAATGGTTTTGAGGAGGCCAAGGATATTATGGAAAATGCCAAGCCAACAATGAAGAAATATAGTCTTCCGGTGTACCAATCCATAAAGGAATCCCTGCGTATCATTAGAAAGATGAAGTATAATTAGGGGTTGTTTATCACTGCATTTATACCGATTTATTTTAGTACATGACAAAAATCGTCTTAATATGATTTGTTTTTTTAGTCCCGATGGTGGAATGTGGGATCAGGTTGGTACCTTTAGGGATAAAATAAAGGCATTTAGGGAAGCGGAATCTCCCCGGCCAACAAGTTGTCCACCCCTCTTTGGCAAAGAGGGGAGCTGAAAAAAAGCTCCTCCCTTTTCCAAAGGGAGGTGTCCCGCCCTTGGCGAGACGGAGGGATTAGGGAGCAAGTTTGCAAAAAATTCCCCCTTCCGATATCCCCCTATAGGTAAAGGGCAAAAATTGAGGGGAATCTTAAGGATTTGTCATGTACCAAGCCTATCTATTTGTTCCTGGGAGGGCAAGGATTCTATGGCCCCATAGTTTAGGGTGGTAATGGCT
>CBFGWQ010000031.1:0-26188 GCA_965652575.1 uncultured Arenibacter sp.
ATAAACAAAAGCACTGGTCCCCGTAATCATTCCCTGGTTGATGAGCTTTTTGGCAAACTCCGGTTTGGGCACCAAGCCCTTATCGAACAAAAACTTCTGCCAAAAACGACTGTACAGCAAATGTCCGGTGGCATGTTCGCTACCCCCAATGTAGAGATCCACATCCTGCCAATAGTCTATGGCCTCTTGGGAAAATACTTCCTTGTCATTATGGGGATCCATATATCGGTTAAAGTAGAAACTACTTCCCGCCCAACCGGGCATGGTATTCAACTCCAGCGGAAATACGGTTTTATGATCTATTAACCGATTACTGACAACTGCCGACTTGCTTACGTCCCAGGCCCAGACCGTGGCATTGCCCAAGGGCGGTTCCCCGGTTTCCGTAGGCAGGTATTTCTCTACCTCGGGCAGCACAATGGGCAAATGTTCGGTACCGATCATCTGGGGCATCCCCTCCACGTAATATACCGGAAAGGGTTCTCCCCAATAGCGTTGTCGACTAAAAACGGCATCGCGCAACCTGTAATTGATCTTGCCTTTTCCCTGCCCCAATTGTTCCAATTCAGAAATGACCCGTTTTACGGCCTCTTTATACGGGAGTCCGTTCAAGAAGTCGGAATTGGCAATAACGGTCTTTTCCTTATCGGCAAAGGCCGCTTCGGAAATATCCACCCCCTCAAAAATATTGGGAACGGGAATATTAAAGTGTTTTGCAAAGTCGTAATCGCGCTGATCCCCGCAGGGAACGGACATTACCGCCCCGGTACCATATCCGGCCAACACATAGTCCCCTATCCAAATTGGAATGGGTTTTTTACTAAACGGATGTTCCGCATAGGCACCCGTAAAGGCTCCCGTAATGGTCTTTACGTCGGCCATACGATCGCGCTCACTACGTTTGGCCGTAGCCGCTATATAGGCCTCTACTTCCGCCCTTTGCCCGGGCGTGGTTATTTGGGCCACCAATTCGTGCTCCGGGGCCAGGGTCATAAAACTCACCCCAAAAATAGTATCGGGCCGGGTAGTAAATACCGAAATTTCCATGACTTCCGTATTGACCTCCCCCCTGCCCCCTCCCAAGGAGGGGGAGTTTAGTGCCGTCTCAATTTTTGAAATTACCCCATCAATATTATTAAGGACTTCATCATTGGTAAATCTGATAACGGTATATCCCTTTTTCTGCTCCAACAACAATTGTCTTTCCGCATCCTCGTTCAACTGATATTGGTGGATATCCCCATCCACCTCCACGATCAATTGTTTTTCCAAGCAAACGAAATCAACTATATACCTAAAAACTGGATGTTGTCTTCTAAATTTTGAATCCAGATTTCTATTTCTAAGGGCCTCCCATAGCTTAGCTTCTGCCCTGGTGGGGTTCTTGCGCATCTCTTTGGCCCTTTCCAATAGAACTCCATAAATATCCGAATCGGCAGTATGAAATTTCGGTGAAGACGAATCCCTATTCAAATCGGAATCCGTCCCCCCTCCTTGGGAGGGGGCTAGGGGGAGGACCCTAAACGTCACCTCGGCCCCTTCGGACCTGCCTATCCAATTGGTTTGGGAATCCTTCAAGGGCTGGGGCCAATCTACCATGGCCAGATCATCCAACAACCGCTGGGCATAGGCAGAGATGCGCATGCTCCACTGGGTCATTTTTTTGCGGATAACAGGGTGCCCCCCTCTCTCGGAAACCCCGTTTACAATCTCGTCGTTGGCCAAAACCGTTCCTAGGGCCGGACACCAATTTACTTCGGTCTCCGCCAAATACGTCAGCCTATATTGCAACAGCACTTCCTGCTGTTCCTTTGCCGAAAAGGCTTTCCAATCGGCCGCCGAAAATACCACAACATCTTCATCACAAACCGCATTTACACTTCGGCTGCCCTCTTTTTCAAAAATAGCGATCAGCCCGGAAATATCTTCCGCCCTATCGGTATCCTTATTGTACCAGGAATTAAAAAGTTGGATAAAGATCCACTGTGTCCATTTATAATAGTTGGGGTCCGAGGTACGCACTTCCCGGCTCCAATCGAAAGAAAATCCAATTTTGTCCAACTGTTCCCTATACCTGTTGATATTGGTTTCTGTGGTAATGGCAGGATGCTGCCCTGTCTGAATGGCGTATTGTTCCGCAGGAAGGCCAAAGGAATCGTATCCCATAGGATGCAATACATTAAACCCTTTATGCCTTTTGTAGCGCGCATATATATCACTGGCAATATAGCCCAAAGGGTGCCCTACGTGCAAACCGGCACCGGAAGGATAGGGAAACATATCCAGTACATAAAACTTTTCTTTTTGGGAATCGTTATCCGCTTTAAAAATTTGGTTTTCCGCCCAGAATTGCTGCCACTTTTCTTCAATCTTCCTGAAATCGTATGTCATTCTCTATTATTTGTCTTTAAATCCGCCGTACCAAGGGTACCCGCTCCATTCATTTTACGCTGGGCAAAAATAAGTTTAATCCATGAAAGCAAAAAGATATTATACATTAACCTACGATAGCCGGGAACAACAATATATTGGTAATCGACAATTTGCACCAATGGCCTTTCCTTTGTTCTTTATTACCTTAAAATATATATCTTTAAAACGTGATCAAAATATTATGGCCGATTATTGCGCCAATACTACTTTTCTGCCTCCTTTGCACAACCGGTACAAAGGCCCAATTTGGATTTTGCTCCGGAAACACCGGTGAACCCATCTTTACGGAAACCTTTGGCGAAGGGCTTTTATACGGCCCCTCTTTGGCCAGCGGAAGTACTTCCTACCAATATGTAGATGGATCTCCATCAGACGGTAGTTATACGATTTCCAATGCTACCCCTTTTTACAATTGGCACAACATTACGGACCACACCCAAAACGACACCCAAGGAAAGGCTTTTATTGTCAATGCCGATTACACCCCCGGAGAATTTTTCCGCCGCAAGGTATCAGGACTGTGCGAAAACACTTCCTACGAATTTTCCTCCTGGCTCGTTAATTTATTGCCAGCCTCCGGATGCAGCGGAAATGGAATCCCCATAAATGTTAAATTTCAAATTTGGGATGATACGGAAACCAACTTATTGGCATCGGGAGATACCGGGAACATTCACGGAACGGCAACCCCCATTTGGCGTCAGTACGGCCTGGTATTCCAAACTTTGCCAGCACAGACTTCGGTAATCCTGAAAATGTTGAACAACGGTGTTGGCGGCTGTGGCAATGATCTTGCCATAGATGATATCGTATTTAAAACTTGTGGCGATTATATTGAACTCACTGATGCCCAAAACAGATCCAATCTTACCCAGTGTGAAACAGATCCCGCAAGCAGTGTACAGCTTACGGCCACCCCGGACTTTTCCATTTACAGAACCCATGCCTTTCAATGGCAACAAAGTACCGATAGTATAAATTGGACGGACCTTCCAGGGGAGACCAACCCTAGCTATACCTCCGGAGTGTTGACCAGCTCCACCTATTTTAGGGTTAAAATGGCCGAAGATGCCATTAATCTGGCCAATTCCTTATGCAGTACCATTTCCGACGTTTACCAAGTCTTGATAGTTCCCCAACCCGCTCCCCCACAAAGCAATGGCAATATTGCAACCTGTTTGGACCAGAACAGGGCATTATCGGTCTCCGTGCCGGAAAACATCCAGGTAAATTGGTACGATGCCCCCATTGGTGGCCAACTATTGCTATCCAATAGCACCACCTACAGCTCCCAAACATCCGGTATCTATTACGCCGAGGCCATATCTACCTTGGCTGATTGCTATGCCGATCAGCGAACAGCGATTACCTTAACTTTATACGATTTGCCAAATGTAAGTGATGAGACCCTAAGTTTTTGTGAAAATACGGGCATTACCCTATCTGCGGGCATAAGTAATGTTGACTATGAGTGGAACACTGGCGAAACCACGGCCAATATCAATGTAACCACCCCTGGGATCTATACGGTAAAAGTGACCAATGCCAACAGTTGTTCTTCTACGAAAACCATTACCCTAAATCAAATTGAAGCGCCTAAAATAAAAACAGCCATTTCAGAGGAATACACCCTTACTATACTCATGGATAATAATGGAAATTTTGAATATTCCCTAGATGGTTATAGTTACCAAAACGAAAACGTATTTAATAAGGTGGAAGGAGGGTCATATACCCTATATGTGCGGGAACGAAATAATTGTGGCATAGCTACTTTGGATTATATCCACCTGGTAATCCCCAAATTTTTTACGCCCAATGGAGATGGCGTGAACGATATATTTGAAATTAAAGACCTGGAAAAATTTAATTTTTCAAAAATGAGTCTGTTCGACCGCTATGGCAACCTGATAAAAACCTCCCTAAATAGTCCATTTGAATGGGACGGAACTTTTAATGGAACTGCCTTTCCGGCCTCCGACTACTGGTTTCATATAACTATAAACGATACCGTTAAAAAAGGGCATTTTACCCTTAAAAGATAGTTTTGCCAAAAAATACCTTTCCATCGCCAAAACAAACCTAAATAGCCATCAAACATGCCCCAACTATTTCTAATTCAATTTACTTTCCTATTTTTACATATTGATTTTCAACTATGGGTACATCTTTTGAACGTTTCCAAAAAAGAAAGCTTATTTCCTCTTATTTTTCAGTGGTCTTAAGCATTGGATTGGTACTTTTTTTATTGGGTATATTGGGACTTTTGGTACTGAACACCAAAAAACTGGCCGATCATTTTAAGGAACAGATCACCATATCCGTCTTCCTTAAGGACAATGCCAAAGAAGTGGAGGTGGACCAATTGCAAAAAAGTTTGGCCATGGCCGAATATACCAAAAAGGCCACCTACGTTTCCAAAGAACAGGCGGCAGAACAACACAGTGAGGAAATTGGAGAAAATTTCTTGGATTTCCTGGGATATAATCCCCTTAAGAATTCCATAGATGTACAACTAAAGGCCGATTATGTTTCTACGGAGAAGATTGCCGAAATAGCAGAGGAAATATCCAGCCGGGACTATATTGAAGAAGTGAGCTACGACAAACCCTTGATTACCCTTTTAAACGACAACGTAAAAAAAATAAGTTTCTGGATTTTGGTCGCCAGTGGTATTTTTACCTTTATCGCCGTATTGTTGATCAACAGTTCCATCCGGCTATCCATTTATTCCAAGCGCTTTATCATAAAAACCATGCAGATGGTGGGCGCTACCAAGACTTTTATCCGAAGGCCTTTTATCTGGACCAACATAAAATTAGGGATCCTTGGAGCGGTCCTGGCCTTAATTGCATTGGGCTTTGTAATATATTATGTAAATATAAATTTTCCGGAACTCAACCTTTTTCAGGAGCCTACAATTCTCATAGTTCTTTTTGCAAGTGTCTTCTTTTTAGGGGTCCTGATTTCATTGATAAGCACATTTTTTGCAACACAACGTTTCTTAAATCTTAGAACGGACGATTTATATTATTAACTTTGCAGTATGGGTAAAAAACAAAAAAACAATCGACCACAAAAGCCTGGACAGGAATTTATTTTTCAGAAAAAAAATTACCTTTTTATGTTTGTTGGTCTGGCTTTTATAAGCCTAGGGTTTATTCTTATGAGCGGTGGAGGCAGTGACGATCCCAATGTCTTTAATCCTGAAATCTATAATTTTAGAAGAATACGCCTTGCCCCAACATTGGTATTGATAGGGCTGGGGATAGAGGTGTACGCCATTCTGTTGAATCCGCATAAGAAGAAATAAATTTTGGACATATTTGAGGCTATTGTTCTTGCCATTATTGAAGGCATTACCGAGTATTTACCGGTTTCTTCAACTGGACACATGATTATCACATCTTCCTTTTTTGGTATTGCGCAGGAAGATTTTACCAAACTATTTACTATCGTTATCCAATTGGGCACCATTCTTTCTGTTGTGGTACTGTACTTTAAACGATTTTTCCAAAGCATCGATTTTTATTATAAACTTTTGATCGCTTTTATCCCGGCAGTTGTTTTGGGCCTACTTTTAAGTGACCTGATCGACGCCTTACTGGAAAGTCCGCTCGTAGTTGCTATTTCCCTGGTCATAGGAGGGTTCATCCTCCTAAAGGTGGATGACTGGTTCGGAAATTCGGAAAATACCGAGATTTCATATACCACGGCTTTTAAGATCGGCCTCTTCCAGTGTTTGGCTATGATTCCGGGCGTTTCCAGAAGTGGTGCCAGTATTGTAGGGGGCATGACCCAAAAGTTATCCCGGACAGCGGCGGCGGAGTTTTCATTCTTTCTGGCCTTGCCCACCATGCTCGGGGCTACCCTTAAAAAGAGTTATGATTATTACGATGCGGGCTTTACCCTAACCACAGAACAGATCAATTTATTGATCATAGGAAACGTGGTCGGTTTTATAGTGGCCCTTTTCGCCATTAAGACCTTTATCGGGTATTTAAGCAAGCACGGTTTTAAGGTTTTTGGCTACTATAGAATAATAGTTGGTATCGCAATCATTGTCATACATTATTTTATACGTCCCTTAACGATAATATAATGACAAAGGAAGACTTTTTAGAGGGGCAGGTACTACTTATAGACAAACCGTTTGGTTGGTCGTCCTTTCAGGCAGTTAATTCCCTGAAATGGAAAATCAAAAAAAAATTTCAGCTTAAAAAGATCAAGATAGGCCATGCCGGGACCCTGGATCCCCTGGCAACAGGATTATTACTTATCTGTACGGGAAAATCTACCAAGACCATAAATGAATTACAGGGGCAGGAAAAAGAATACACCGGTACCATAACCCTTGGCGGTACCACCCCTTCCTATGATCTGGAAACGGAAATAACCCAAAACTTCCCCATAGATCATATTACCGAAGAATTGATCCACAGTACCACAGCCCAATTTATTGGGGATATAGAACAAATCCCCCCTGTTTTCTCGGCACTGAAAAAAGACGGCAAAAGACTTTATGAATATGCAAGGGAAGGGAAGGATGTGGAGATTAAAAAAAGAAAGGTAACGATTACCGAGTTTGAAATTACCGCTGTAGAACTACCTTTGGTACACTTTAGGGTGGTCTGCAGCAAAGGCACCTATATTAGGTCTTTGGCCCATGATCTTGGCCAAGCGCTGTATTCCGGTGCGCATTTATCCTCCTTAAAAAGAACCAAAATAGGGGATTACAACGTAAATAAAGCTATAACCCCCGAGGAATTTGGTAAATTACTGCAAATCGACAGCTAAATTTCGATATTGAAAGTGGTAACCTGACCGTTCATCGATAATTTGAAATATTTTTGATAAAACGTGGTTATATCACTATGAATTTAAACCGTAAACAACTTTCTTTCTTGATTACCTTCTTTTCCATGGCCTTGGTGGTGCTGGGTCTATACAATATCCACTTGGGACGGGAAGAAAAGGAGGATTATGATATTGAATTGAGCTTGTTGGAAGAGGAGGATCTGGAAAAGCAAATTGAGGAAGAATTAAAGGAGATGGAGGAAATGGCCAAATCCGATCCCGTTAAAAGCCATATGGCCTATAACGAGGCCAACAAACCAAGTTTTGGCAATCCCGAGCCCCTTAAAACATTAGAGGAAATATTGGAAGAACAAGAACTATCCTCCGATAGTGACGATCCTACGGACTTTCTTAGCTCGGACTCCGAATACGCCGCTAGGGTAAAGGAATTGGCAAAAAGAAGAAGGGAAAAACAAGAAATCTTAGGAGAAAAGGAAGCTAGTAAAGAAACCATGACCAACAATTTGGCCAAGAGACGGACTTCTGTTTCCTACTCTTTGGTAGACAGGAGGCACACCAACCTTCCCATACCCATTTACACCTGTATAGAAGGCGGTAAAGTAGTCATTAATATTAAGGTAGACCCATTGGGAAAGGTCACACAGGCCGAAGTAAATAAGAAAAGCTCCAGTACCCTCAATGGATGCCTAGTGGACAACGCCATTGAATATGCCTTAAAATCCAAATTCAATGCCGGAGAAAAGACGGAACAAATGGGTACCATCACCTATCTATTTCAAGAAAAGTAAGGATAAAAGATCCTTCACCGTATTTTGCCCCTTATCCTTATTGTACCAAAGCTGTAGATCCTGTTTAAATTCTGCCGTCAACTTTCCGTATTTATTTTTATAGTCTTGTACCATTTTGGCTGCAATAGTGGGTCGGGAACCCCACTCCCCAATAACCTCGCCCGTTGTACCATCAATGGAAATCAGTTTTGGAATGGCCATGGCACCATGGGACATAAATTGCTCCATTAGCTCCATATTCCGATCACGCAACACCAGTCTTAAGGAAATATTCGCATTTAATTCCGCTATCTTGTTCATTACAGGTAGCGTTTGGGCAGCATCGCCACACCAACTTTCCGTAAGCACCAACCAGATGGTTTTCTTATCTATCCCTTTAATTTTGGCTTGGGAATCGACATCGATTTTAATGGTCTTGTCCAAACGTTTCATTCGTTGGTCGTTCAGACGCGTGTATTCACTCAGTTCCTGACTTTCAATTGATCCGGTGGACCTGCCCTCTAAAGCCAAATTGGAAACCAATACCCTGTATTCCATATAATCCATAGACGACTTTAAACCATCCCTAATCAACTCTAGCCTGGATTTCCATACTGTTTGTTCCATAAAATATCAGTCCTAAATACTCCAAAATTAACCCTTATCCGGATTACCATTGGTAACAACGGTTACATTGGTAGTATTCCCAGAACAATACTTACAGATCTATTAAGTGATGGAAAATATTAGTGGTTCAAGGCCCGTTTTTTGATCATCCCCCCTTTGGTGTCATTTATACTATTCATTACCACAAAGGCATTAGGGTCTATCTTTTCCAGTTCCGTGTTCAATTTACTGATCTCCAGTCTGGTAATTACCGCATAAATAATATCATACTCGTTATGGTTGCCACTTTTTCCATACCCGCCATGACCCTTGTAAATGGTAAGGCCCCTTCCCAGTTTTTCCGTAATCATAAGCCTAATCTCCTCACTACGGGCAGATATAATGGTAACCCCAGTGTACTCCTCTATCCCATCCACCACAAAATCCAAAGTTTTGGAGGCCGACAAATAGGTCAACATGGAATAAAGCGCCGTTTCCAAAGAAAGAAAATAAGCCGCCGCCAAGAATATTATAATGTTTATCACAATAATATTATCCCCTATTTTGGTCCTTATTTTTCTACTCAAATAAATGGCAAGTACCTCAGTGCCATCCAAGACCCCCCCTCCCCTAATGGAAAGGCCAATTCCGGCACCCAGAAAAAAACCTCCAAAAACCGCTACCAAGAGTTTGTCCTCGGTCACTTCCGGAAAGTGTACCGTGGCCAAAACAATGGCAAGGCCAATAATGGCCAAAGAAGCCTTGATGGCAAATTGTCTGCCTATCACTTTATAACCAAGAAATATAAATGGAATATTAACAAGAATAATCAATATATATAAGGGCATGGACGAGATTTCAGAGATCAAAAGTGAAATTCCCGTAGCCCCACCATCAATAAAACTATTGGGCAATAAAAAACTCTCCAAACCGAAAGCAGCCGAAAAAATCCCCGCTATAATAAATAGTGCATCGTGTATATCGGCAAAAATTCCAACCCTAAATCTCCGTGATTTTTTCCAATAGGAATAGAGGTTGGACCTAAAGTCATGACTCTTTTTCTTTTTATCGGGCATATTTTATTATTAAAATTAAGTTTATCAGTAGTATGGACAAAAACAAAAGTGACTGCCAAAAAATAATTCCATACTTTTAAAAGAAAATAAACGGTACAATTACGAAACCGTGAAATTAAAAAATCAAAATTGAATATTAGGAATCCCTTGGTCCATAAATGAAATTAATTTCGAATCCATTGGTTATCGCCAAAAGCATATTGTCAATTACTATCTTTGCCCTGAATATATCACTTCCAATGAAATATCCGTTCCATATCCCATAGGCCTTTTGCCATTACATATTGGGCGGTCAAAGCAGGTAAACATGCTATTAAGAAAGTACAACAATGACACCCATATATTCGGACATAAAAAACACAACAATTGCCAAAAGCTTCAGGCTATATTAATGGCTTGGCCTAAGAATCCCGACAATTCCCAATGTACTATCATTAAGTAATGAATACAAACCTATAACGACCATTAAGATTATATTAATCCATTTAGAAGTCCATATGACCCCTCCCAAAGATTTATTGATCATATTTACCCGGAACCCCGAACTTGGAAAGTGCAAAACCAGATTGGCAGCAGCTGTGGGTAACGGGATTGCCCTAAGCATATATCAATTTTTACTTGAACATACCAAAAGTATTACAAAGGGCCTATATGTTGGGAAATGGGTGTTCTATTCCGATGAAATTTGGGAAAATGATATTTGGGAGCAAGCCATTTATGAAAAAAAAATACAATCGGGCAAGGATTTGGGAGAGCGTATGGCCAATGCCTTTATAGACGGATTTACTGCAGGTTATGAAAAAATTATTATTATTGGCAGTGATATGTACGATTTAAACGAAAACGATCTGTTGGAGGCTTTTAAAATATTGGATCAACATGATTATGTAATAGGTCCGGCCATTGATGGCGGCTATTATTTACTAGGGATGAAATGTTTAAACCCCGTTCTTTTTGAAAATAAATCCTGGGGTACGGATACCGTACTCAAGGCAACATTGGAGGATTTGAAAGGGAAAAACTACGGCGTGTTGGCTCCTAAAAATGATATTGACCATTTTGAAGACATCAAGGATATTGAAATATTCCGAACCTTTTTAAAAAATTGAAATTTTATGACGGCTAAATTACTTAAGGAATCTACTGATTATTTGATAACAAAAGGCTTTGAAGCCCCTGAAATTGGTATTGTACTAGGGACAGGTTTGGGCAAATTGGCAGATGAAATTGAAAACCCCATAGAAGCGCACTACAACCATATTCCCTATTTTCCCTTGGCTACCGTAGAATTCCATTCGGGCAAATTGATCTATGGAATCCTGGAAGGCAAAAAAGTGGTAGTAATGCAGGGCAGGTTCCACTTTTATGAAGGCTACGATCTTTTGGACGTTACCTACCCTATTCGGGTAATGCAAAATCTGGGAATAAAAAAACTGTTTATCTCCAATGCTGCCGGGGCCATCAATCCCCATTATAGGAAAGGCGACCTTATGCTTATAGAAGACCATATCAACCTTCAGGGCGGGTCTCCTTTGGCCTTTAAAAACGTAAGCCAATTTGGGGATCGATTTACGGATATGAGCGAGCCATATGACCTTCCTATGCGCCAAAGTTTGGAAAAAATAGCCAAAAAGGAAAATATAAGTCTTCAGAAGGGAGTCTACGCCTCCGTTGTAGGACCCCAACTGGAAACAAAGGCCGAATACCGTATGTTAAAAATTATTGGAGCCGATGCCGTAGGAATGAGTACCGTGCCAGAGGTAATAGTTGCCAATCACCTGAAATTACCGGTAGTGGCGGTATCCGTGCTAACGGACGAATGCGACCCGGACAATCTAAAACCCGTCAACATTGCCGAAATAATTGCCATTGCAGGGACAACGGAACCCAAAATGATAAAATTATTTAGGGAATTAATAAAAGAGATGTGATTTTCAGCAGATAGTGAACAATTAGCAGTAGCCAAAAGCTAGAAAAAAGAGGAGGGAAACAAGAAACTTTAAACCTCAACATTTGTACAAAAAAACAGAGATTAAGCGAAATCGTAGTGGGCAGTGAACAATTAACAGTGGACAAAATAATATTTCTTAAAATCGATAATAAACTTTAAATCATAAATTCATGGGATATCTACAGGCTACAAACGAATTATATAAGAATGCGGCATTGACCCCGGATGTCGGTCTCTGCTGCAGCACGAACCCTATTTGGCAATTCCCCGGTCTATCCATTCCAAAAATTATGCAGGAGATGAACTACGGATGTGGAAGTACGGTTTCTGCCCAGGATTTGGTAAACAACCCCAAAGTATTATATGTAGGGGTCGGAGGGGGAATGGAATTATTACAGTTTTCCTATTTTTCCAGACAAAAGGGCGGAGTAACCGGAGTAGATGTCGTGGATGAGATGTTGGCCGCCTCCAAAGAAAACCTCAAAGTAGCGGAACGGGAAAACCCCTGGTTCAAGAGCGAGTTTGTAAACCTTGTGAAAGGGGATGCACTACACCTGCCCATTGAAGACGAAAGCATAGATGTTGCCGCCCAAAACTGCTTGTTCAATATCTTTAGAACAGAAGACCTGAAAAAAGCGGTTGCCGAAATGTATCGCGTATTAAAACCCCAGGGCAGATTGGTTATGAGCGACCCCATATGTGAACAGCCCATGAACGAGACCCTGCGTAACGATGACCGACTAAGGGCCCTGTGTTTAAGTGGAAGTATCCCATTAAAAGAATACGTAAAAGTATTGACCGATGCCGGTTTTGGAACCATTGAAATTAGAGCGCGAAAATCATACCGTGTACTCTCCCCCAACCACTATCCTACGGACGAACTGATCTTTATAGAATCTATTGAAATAGCGGCAATAAAAGACCCTATGCCCCAGGACGGTCCCTGCATTTTTACGGGCAAAACAGCCATTTATTACGGTAATGAAGCATATTTTGATGACCATAACGGCCATGTCCTAATGCAAAACCAGCCTCTGGCGGTATGTGACAAAACCGCAGCCGCCCTGGATAAAAGCAATGCCGAAATCCATATAAGCAACAGTACCTGGCATTATAATGGTGGGGGCTGCTGTTGATCAATGTCCCGATGTAAGGTTTAAGGGGCCGGACACACTAATTATAGAAAAATAATATACCATGCGCCTTTTATTACCGTTAATACCGATTCTCTTTTTAACTCTAGGCGTCCATGGTCTTACCCATTTACCGGAATATATCGAGAATTGCAGTCCCGAAATGGATCAGCAATTAGATCATTCCAAATGGGATGTTTTGCTCAAAAAGCATGTAGACGATAAAGGAAATGTGGACTACAAAAGCTTTACCGAGGATATCAAATCACTACGGAATTATTTGGAATATTTGGCAAAAAACCCTCCAAAGGACAAGTGGCCCAAAGCCGAAAAACTGGCTTATTACATCAACCTTTACAATGCCGCTACGGTAAACCTAATTTTGGACAATTATCCTACCAAAAGTATTAAGGACATTAAAAACCCATGGGGGAAAGAAATTGTACAAATGGGCGGTAAAAAGATTTCCTTGGGGGATCTGGAACACAAAATTCTGCGCAGAATGGAGGAACCCCGAATTCATTTTGCCATTAATTGCGCCTCTTATTCCTGTCCCAAATTATGGAACACCGCCTTTACCGCTTCCAATCTTGAAGAACTGTTGGAACAAACGGCCATATACTTTATCAATGACCCAAAAAAAAATGTGCTGACCAAGGAAAAAGCCAATCTATCCGAAATTTTTAACTGGTACAAAATGGATTTCACCCAAAATGGTTCCCTGATAGATTACCTTAACCAATATACCAATGTAAAATTGACTTCCAATACCAAAATAAGTTATTTGAAATATAATTGGGAACTAAATGACATTGAGTAATTCCATTACCATTAGTATAATAATCCCGACCCTAAATGAAGCTGCCCATATCGGAAATTTGTTGCAGCATTTAAAAGAGAACGGCAGTCCCCAGAATATCGAGGAGATAATTGTAGTGGATGGGGGCAGCACGGACAGCACTCCTGGGATAGCAAAAAATTGGGGAGCAAAGACCATAACTTCGGAAAAGGGGCGTGCCAAACAAATGAACAAGGGTGCGGAATTGGCCCGTGGCCACGTCCTTTACTTTTTACATGCCGATACCTATCCACCAAAAGACTTTGACCTTTATATACTAAATGCAATACACCACCATACAGCTTCCGGCTGCTTCAGGATGAAGTTCAATACCTCTAAACGGTTTTTGCGATTCTTTGCCTGGTTCAGCAGAATAAACAACCGTCTATGCAGGGGCGGTGACCAATCTTTATTTGTGTGCAAGGACCTATTTCTAAAGAGTGGCGGCTTTAACGAAAAATATATTATCTGCGAGGATATGGAATTTATTGGCCGCCTTTACAAAATATCCAAATTCACGGTATTGCCCCAATATGTAATAACTTCTGCCAGAAAATATGACCAGATCGGGACCCTTAAATTGCAATACCATTTTGGGATGATCCACCTAAAGAATGTATTGGGCGCTGGCCCGGAACAATTGTACTATTATTACAAGAAAAATATCACTTCTTAAATAATGGGACACTAATTTCTAGTTTCATAATCCAATAACACCCCTTCGGCAATCCATTTGGCAAGGGCTTGTCTGTTGTCCGGGTCCAGAATACGCTTTTGGTCCTTTTTGTTCTTAATATTCCCCACCTCTATATAGGCCATGGCAGGCAAGGTGTTCTTGACCAAATACAATCCGCTACGATCGGCAAAAGTCCCCTCATAAATCCTGTTAGGTTGATATTGTCTGTATTTGTTCAAAAAAGTCTCGTGGATACTTTCTGCCAGGCGTTTGCCATTTTTACTCTTCTCATGATGGTAAAAAAACACATCAATATTCTGCCCCCTGCTACGGCTATCTACATGTGTCACTAGTAGCCGCTGATATTTACCCGTATTCTCCAAATAGAGTTTGTTCACCACATCAACGCGTTGCTTTAATCGCATCAATTGGTTTAAAGGGATATCCTCATTGGGATAGGCCACCTCGTCCCTGTCTATTTCCAGTACGCGCTGATCCCTTATACCATCATTGGAATCCCTGATTATAATATAGGTCTTGGCCCCATGGGATATAAGCTCCTTGGCCAATCTCAAGGTAATGTCGTAGGCATACTCGTCCTCCGCTATAATTTTGCCCTCATATTTTTCAATAGCTCCGGGATCCGGTCCACCATGACCCGATATTAGATAATAAATGGCCCCCTGCAACTTATTACTTTTTATTTCCGTGGAAGCGTAGTCCTTACCAAAAATATCATCGATAAGGATATTGGATACTTCCTTAATTTCCGAAGCCTTTTTTATGGCGGACTCCTCTATAGGAACCGTATCTACGGGTACAGGGGGAATAATATACTCCCTTCCCTCATAAAGATGTATGCTATCCCGTAAATTATCCTGGTTAAGATCCACAAAATGCCCGTAATGCTTAACAGGGTTCATTCCCTGCTTTCTAAGTATGGAATAAATACCATCCCCCCTTTCCGCAATTACCGTTTTAACCGACGTTTGGGAAATTAAAGGGAGCCCTATTAAACCCATCATCAGGGATAAAATAAAAGTTGTTTTGGCAGACACACTATATATTTTGTACAAATATTATCAAAAATCCTGCCCAATTCCAAAAACAATCCATAGAACCCATCCTGACTTTTTGTTTTCAACCGAAAAGTTCCTATGCCACAAGGCATAGTATTCATAAGGAACCTTATGACAATTGTAAAAGGGATCCTAATGCTTCTTATAATAATTCTTGATTACCTCCTGTGCCGGTTTATTTTGGGGTGTAAACCGATTGTCATTTATTCCTCCTGCCCTTTCATGATCCATAAACCACTTCCAAACAAATCCGCCTGCAAACCAATCTTCTTTCCAAAATTCTTCAAAAATGGCCTTGGTAGCGTTGCTTTGGGCCTCAAGATTTACTTCGTCCTGACTATTATGGTCTACCAACCAAGGTTTCTTGGCTGTATAATTGTTGCTCCTATATCCGTATTCAGTAAAGATAATGGGCCTATTCTTTTCCAAGGACAAGGATCTTATTTTCTCTTTATGTGGTTGCCACCCCTTTCTTAACTGTTCCACGCTGGGGGTTTTCTCATCGCTCAGCGGAAAGTAGGCATCTATCCCAATAAAATCCAAATCCTCCCAAAAAGGGACTCTTCCGTATTCGTCCCAATTGGCCGCATAGGTAAGTTTTCCTTTATAAACACTCTTGATTTTTTTAATAAGTTGGGTCCAATACTCCGGTCTGTGGCTTACAAACTGCTCCAACTCGGTCCCGATACAAAATGCGTCGGCATTTGTTTCCTGCGCTAGAGAGGCATATGCCATTATGAATTTCCGATAAGACTCCTCCAAAGCCCGCCAGTTTTCTTCGGAATCCATTTTTAAATTACCGGTAAATGCCCCTCTGGAAATCCAAATCTGGGGTTTCAACATCACTTTTAATCCATTTCGGTGCAGAATGTCTATGTATTGCCTGGCCCCGGTCCTTGTTTCCCCGAACCATTGTCTTGAGGTATCGAAAACTATTTCCGGCGAGTCTGCATCCCTAATAAATCCAAAGGGCATAACCGCCGCACATTTGGCATTTACATTCCTAACGGCATCCACATGCTCTTGGACCACCTTGTCCCTAGAGGCTACAAAGCTAACTCCATTGAGTTTCTCCATTGCCCGTCCACTGCACCCAAGTTGCAATAGCCATAAGATGAGCAGTCCCAATTTTTGCATTTGCAGAAGATTATAGCCCTAATTTACTTCTTTTCCCGTTCATTCAAAAAATTGACCGATTATCCCGTATCCGTATTGTACACCAACTTTAAAATTGATGCTCCCATCATAATTACGGATAACATTAAACAAGAAACCACCACTTCCTAAGAAACGAATTTAGATTTCATTAGCTTTGCCAAAAATTAAATTATAGATCAACAGTGGGAAGTAAGAACAAGCTGAAACGGTTCAAGGAGAATGAAACCTTTAAAAATGTAATTCAACCCACTAGGGAAGAAATTACAAAAGCTTCGTTTTCCCTAAAAGGAAAGTGGAACGAATTTTTCGGTAACAACAACCCATTGGTTTTGGAACTGGGCTGTGGCAAAGGCGAATATACCATTGGTATGGCCCGGCAAAATCATAATAAGAACTTCATTGGAATAGATATCAAGGGAGCCCGCTTTTGGCGGGGTGCCAAAACGGCCATTGAAGAGAAAATAACCAATGCCGCCTTTTTAAGGACCCAGATAGAATTGATTGACGGACTTTTTGCTCCCGGTGAAGTTTCTGAAATCTGGATCACCTTTCCAGACCCCCAAATAAAATATAAACGTACCAAGCATAGACTTACCAACGAGGTTTTTTTGGAAAAGTATACATCGATCCTAAAGGAAAATGGTACAATTAATCTAAAGACCGATAGCGAATTTATGCATGGCTATACCTTGGGCCTATTACACGGTAAAGGTTATGAAGTGCTCTATGCCAATCACGACATCTACAAAAACGAAGGTAGCCCCAAAGAAGTATTGGAGATACAAACTTTCTATGAAAAACAGTATCTTGAAAAAGGAAAACCGATCACCTATATCAAATTTAGAATAAGGTAAACCATGGAGCATTTACTTACCCTTTTCTTTGCAACCTTTTCAGCTGCATTCATGGCCACGGTCCCACCGGGCCTATTAAATATGAACGCCGCCAAGATAAGTGTGGAAAAGGGCAAGGCCAATGGTATTATTTTTAGTCTAGGAGTATCTACCATGATCATTGCCCAGGCCTATATTTCTGTACTAATTTCCAAATTTCTATTCAAAAACCCGGAAATCATAGACCTGCTCTTAAAAATAGCCCTTATCGTCTTTGCCTTTTTTGCCGTCTACTTCTTTGTCAAGGCCAAGAAAAAAAAATTGAACAGACCCAAAATAGTCAAGGTAAGCAAGAAAAATAGTTTCTTTAAAGGCATATTATTGGCGGCGGTAAATTTATTGACCATCCCTTACTATAGTGGCTTAAATGCCATGTGGAACGCTTCCGGATGGATACAATTCCAATTCCGCGACATAGCCACGTTTATTCTTGCTGCCGGATGTGGCACTTTCACGGTACTCTATCTATACACTGTCTATTTTACCAAATTGGAAACCAAGAACAATGGGTTTTCAAAAAATTCCAATTATATTTTAAGTGCCCTAATGTTGCTATTATTGGTAATTACCCTGATTCGTATTTTCTATACCTGATGAAGCCCGAAAACGAGAACTTCTTTGAAAAAGTATATGCAGTAGCCAGACAAATACCATATGGGCGGGTTACCTCCTATGGTGCCATTGCCAAATATTTAGGCACCGCCAGAAGTGCCAGAATGGTAGGATGGGCCATGAACGGCGCCCATAAAATTGGGGATATCCCCGCGCATAGGGTAGTTAACAGAAAAGGGCTGTTAACTGGAAAACATCATTTTGAAGGCACTAATTTAATGCAACAACTATTGGAAAATGAAGGAATAAAAGTGGTCGATAACCAGATCGTGGACTTTGAAAATCACTTTTGGGACCCTTGGCGGGAATTGGAGCAATTTTCCTGATTACAAGTGCCGATAATTTTAGATAAACCTCAACATATAGAGGATACCTATTACCATATTTTACTTTTCAATTACCTTCCTTCCTAATCTCGCTCCTAAGCCCTATCTTTGTAATTTAGAATCAGTTTTAATAATGACCGGATAAGAATGGTTTAGGATGAAATTAGACAAGAAAGACATACTTAAGGCCCTTGAAAACATCACTGTTCCCGGAGAGGGACAAAATATGGTGGAGAGTGGTGCTATTAAAAATATTATGGTTTTTGGCGACGAGGTAGTTGTTGATATTACCATTTCCAATCCTAGTTTACAGGCGCGAAAAAAAACGGAAGTCGAAATTTTGAAGGTAATACACGACAAGGTGTACAACAAGGCCAAGATTACCGTTAACGTAAAAGTGAATGCCCCGGCAGCCAAGCCCAAAGTTAATGAGATAAAGGGAAAACCCATTCCTGGAATTAAAAATATTATTGCGGTCGCTTCCGGAAAAGGCGGGGTAGGAAAATCCACGGTCACGGCAAATTTAGCCGTCACCTTAGCTAAAATGGGATTCAAAGTTGGCCTATTGGACGCAGACATTTATGGTCCTTCCATGCCCATCATGTTCGATGTTGCCCAAGAAAAACCCTTGGCAACCAATGTTGAAGGAAAATCCAAAATGAAGCCCATAGAAAGTTATAGTGTAAAACTCCTTTCCATAGGCTTTTTCACCCAGCCCAATCAGGCGGTAATCTGGAGAGGTCCCATGGCAGCCAAAGCGCTCAATCAAATGATCTTTGATGCCCATTGGGGAGAGTTGGATTTTATGCTTCTGGATCTTCCTCCGGGCACCGGGGATATACATTTGAGCATTATGCAATCCTTACCAATAACAGGTGCAGTGGTAGTAAGTACCCCCCAGGAGGTGGCCTTGGCAGATGCCCGTAAAGGTGTGGCCATGTTCCAACAAGATTCCATAAACGTACCTGTATTGGGAATAGTAGAAAATATGGCGTATTTTACACCGGAGGAATTCCCCGACAATAAATATTATATTTTTGGAAAAGAAGGTGCCAAACATTTGTCAGAGGATTTAAATGTTCCTTTTTTGGGGGAGATCCCTTTGGTACAAAGCATTAGGGAAGCGGGTGATGTAGGAAGGCCTGCGGCACTTCAAACGGCAACGGCCATTGAAGCCGCTTTTGAGGAAATTACGAAAAATGTAGTTCGGGAAGTGGTGGATAGAAACAAAAGCTTACCTCCAACGGAGGCTATTAAAATAACTACAATGGCAGGTTGTTCAGCTGTTAAAAAGAAGTAATTATGACATCTATTGAACTTAAAAATAACGTTGAAAAGGCGTTGGAGGAAATCCGACCTTTTTTGCAAAGTGATGGAGGGGATATTTCCCTAATTTCCATAGACAACGATAATTCGGTCAAGGTAAAATTGGAAGGGGCCTGTATAGGCTGTTCGGTAAACCAGATGACCCTAAAGAGCGGCGTGGAAATGACCATAAAAAAATATGCCCCACAGATACAGGAGGTCATCAACGTGGTCGAATAGGCTTACTTTTATTAAACAATTTTTAATCCCTTTTTTAGCTATATAGCTATTTTAAGTTCATTTTTCCATGATTAAAACAGATATTCTGATTATAGGTGCAGGCCCAACCGGACTTTTTGCGGTTTTTGAGGCCGGCCTATTACAGCTTAAATGCCATTTAATAGACGCCTTGCCCCAGGCAGGCGGACAATGTTCCGAAATTTACCCTAAGAAGCCCATTTACGATATTCCGGGATTCCCGGAAATTTTGGCAGGTGACCTGGTCAACAACCTTATGGAACAGATAAAAGCGTTCCAACCAGGGTTTACTTTGGGAGAGCGGGCCAATACCATTGAAAAGTTGGAAGATGGCACTTTTTTGGTAACGACCAACAAGGGTACCAGACATAATGCCCCGATCGTGGCCATTGCCGGCGGTCTTGGCAGTTTTGAACCCAGAAAGCCCCTGATAGATAGAATAAAGGATTATGAAGACAAGGGCGTTGCCTATTTTATAAAGGATCCGGAAGTATATCGCAATAAAAAAGTCCTGATTGCAGGGGGGGGCGATTCTGCCCTGGACTGGAGTATCTTTTTAGCCGATGTTGCCTCGGAAGTAACTTTGGTACATAGAAGGAATGAGTTTAGGGGTGCATTGGATTCTGTCGAAAAAGTACAATCCTTAAAAAATCTGGGAAAAATAAACCTTATTACCCCCGCAGAAGTCGTGGGGCTAAAAGGATCCGGAAAATTAGAGGCCGTGGTAATCAACAAAACCGGTGATGAGGAAGAAGAAATTACCAAGGAAATAGATCATTTTATCCCTTTGTTCGGGCTTTCGCCCAAATTGGGACCTATTGCGGATTGGGGACTGGAAATTGAAAAGAATGCCATAAAAGTGGATACTTTCGATTATCAGACCAACATTCCGGGCATATATGCCATTGGGGACGTAAATACGTACCCCGGAAAACTGAAATTGATCCTTTGCGGTTTCCATGAGGCGACCCTAATGTGCCAAAGCGCCTACCAACGTATTTTCCCGGACAAAAAATATGTTATGAAGTATACTACTGTAGGCGGTGTATCCGGCTTTGACGGAAGCAAGAAAGAGGCTCCCAAGGCAGTAGTAAAATCCATTGATTAAAAAAAACAACTAATTCCTAAAGTAAATCCCTTAAATTTACTGGCTATTGGCAAAAAAAGAATATTTCCGGCATGAGCGATGTTAAAATAAAAATTAAGGACAGGGATGGGGTTGTTCACGAGGTAGACGCACCCACGGATATGAATATGAACCTTATGGAGATAGTTCGTTCCTACGAACTTGCCCCCGAGGGTACCATAGGGATATGTGGCGGCATGGCCATGTGCGCTTCCTGCCAATGCTATATAGAATCCGGCCATCAATTACCGGAGATGTCGGATGATGAGGATGCCATGCTGGCAGAAGCTTTTAATGTAAAGGACAACAGCCGCCTGGGTTGCCAAATCCATATCACAGAAGATTTGGAAGGCCTGGAAGTGGAGTTGGCCCCAGAGAGTTAGAAGGCAATCCCCAGTATTTTTATGGCCTATTTCCCTAAACCGAGAACTAATTTTTGCTTTGGTCCGCCCAATGGGCCATCATAATTATGGATCCGGCAGTACCATCCATAGTAGGTTCATTGGTAGAATAATCCCCGATATCATCATGGTACACCACAAATTTATTCTGAAAGGCTTCAAATTCGTCCGGATTGTCCATACGCAAGCCTTTTAGGGAATTAAAAATGGAAGCATAGACCGGTCCATCTACCAAACCACCTGCAACTTCCTTTTTGGTCAGCGCCCAAGTACTGGTATGCACGTCCACAGGATACTCCCCGGTTTCCGGTATTTTGGTAAACATAGAAGTTCCCCAAGGATTTCTGCCGAAAAGCCAATCCCGTTGTTCCACCAAAAATGGGTGGTAACTTTTATCCCCGGTCATTTTTTCATAGAGAATTCCCTGTGTAATTAGGCTGCTAAGCAAATTATTGGAACACCAGATAAAAGGAACACCGATATTATAGGCATTTTTGGATGCCCTTTTCAAATTATCTTCCAAACCACTTTTGTAATAAGCTGCCAAGGTATTTTTGAAATCATCGTCTACTTGATCATACAGGGCAAAATGGCCCAAATTGACAAAGGGATAATACTCATAATGCCCTACAGAATCCAAAGGCGTCCAAGATACCGTATTGGCCTTTAGGGCATACTCCTTTGCCTCTCTCAAATAGCTACTGTTACCCGTGCTTTTATAAAGTTCCGCAGCACCCCACTCCATATCGTCCGCCCAAGTTTTCTCCGAATATCTGTAAGGGGCCCCATATGAATTTCCCTGCTGAAAACCTTCCTTCTCCCTTCCCAATTTATATAGGGATTTGGCTGCAGCCAAACAGTTTTGTGCAAAGACGGAATCCTTTACATCCCGTAACCAAATTCTTGATGCCAAGGCCAGTGCAGCGGCAGAGCGTCCCGCTAAATTGGAAACACCGTTGGCCTCACTTTTGTATTTGTTAAGGCCTTGGGGTGTCCCGGTAGCAAAATAGGCCACCCTATAACTGTTCTTGCCCCAGCCATAATCCGAATTGTCCCCGTCCGGCATTTTCCAACCTATATGATCACGATCGTCCGCAATTTGATGGATCAATTGATCGGATCCGGGATGTAATTTTAATATCCAGTCCAACCCCCATTTAGCCTCATCCAAAACATCGGCAATACCATTGGGCCGTGGCTGGCCCAAAGCGTTTACCCGGTCCTCAAAAACAGTGGGGTATAATTCATAGGCCATCAACATATGGGCAGTGGCATAACTTCCGGTAATCAAGTATTTCAGCTGATCTCCCGCATCATGCCAACCTCCGGAGGCATTTACAAATGTTCCATCCGGCATAGGGCCGTAAGCAGAACGCCCATCCCTTTGATGACAAACCATATCAAAAAATGGATTGTACCCACAACGCTGTTGCCGCATAAATTCCAATAAAACCTCCGGTTTTTGCACATAAACCTCGTTTCCGATCTTAAATAGACCCGAGCGCGATTTGGATTTTTTTCCTTGTATGAAGTAGGTCCCCTTAATGCTCACATGTGAAAAATCCAGTTCATAATAATTTTTGAACGTACCCCACCCTTCCTGTTTGGATTTTATTGGTCTTAAGGTGGCTACCACCTTGTTTTTATCATTAATCAACTGGAAGGCTTCATTTACCCTATCCTGGGAAAAAACAATAGCTTTTTTATGTTCATCCAACAAATACCCCAACTGATTGATCCTAATAAAAGGGCCTTGGGCAGTTTCGTTGCCCATAAGGATTTGTCCAAGGGCCAAAAACAAAAAGATTGATCGTTTCATCTGTTCAAATTTATTGTTTTTTAAAGTTCAGATGGAATTCGCCATTGAACATATCGTCCCGATAATTATCGGGAGATATCAAGATTTGTTATGGCTCATTTCATAGATAAGGGGATTATAAAGCTTAAATATAACTATATTGCCCTTAATTGTCCTCAAGTAAGCTTTCAATACGCTGTAATTGATAGTCCTTTTTTTTCAAATGTTCAATTAAGGGTTCCAAGTAATGATATAACTTGTCCATACGGGAAGTGTCCGTACCTATATGCATTAAGAGCAAAAAACCGTTTAAGCCCGTTTTATTTTGTTCTTCAAAATTTATGATGCTTTGAAAAATTTCGTCGCTCGACCTATAGTTTTTCATATCAGGGGTAGTATAGTCCGCATGGGACAAAGTCCCATGGGTCATATTTACCAATTTTAACCCCATATCTCCCGTCCATTTGGCAATGCTATCGTTATACCATTCATAGGGCGGGAGAAAATAGCGGGCGTCTTCCTTCCCAATGTTAAATTCCTCCATCTTCCCATAATTCTCCAGGAGATC
This sequence comes from uncultured Arenibacter sp., assembly GCA_965652575.1. Classification (GTDB taxonomy): domain Bacteria; phylum Bacteroidota; class Bacteroidia; order Flavobacteriales; family Flavobacteriaceae; genus Arenibacter. The sequence continues at coordinate 23,823 of CBFGWQ010000031.1, forward strand.
TTGTGTAAATTCCTGTTTTGAAACCAAGAGGCTGTCCCTTTGCTCCCAATCACAATACAAAAGGTGCTTGTTGGAATGTGCTCCCAAATAATGGCCATCCCCGTGAAGCTTTTTTATAGTTCTGGTAAATTTTGGATTACTATAAAAGTTTCCCGTTAAAAAGAAGGAAGCCAGCACCTGTTCCTTTTTAAGGATTTTTCGTATGTGTTTGGCCCCATCCCCAAATTGATCGCCCGTAAATATTAGGGATAAGGCCGCACGTGTGCTGTCCCCCCTCACCAATGCCCCCCTTAAATAAGAAATATTTTCCGATGGCAGCTCTTGACCATTGCCAACCAGAGTGCTCCCGATTAAAAATAAAAAATATAAACTTATTCTCATTACCTGGAATGTTAACTACTAAATCCTGGCCTGATAGGTAAATAGATTATAGTATCGTCCTTCTTTTGCTATTAGCTCGTTATGCGTACCTTTTTCTGCGATGCGACCATTTTCAATTACAAGAATCTGATCGGCTTTTCTTATAGTACTCAGTCTATGGGCAATGACAAAAGTAGTCCTTCCTGCGGTCAAAGTGGCCAAACTTTTTTGAATCAGGGCTTCACTTTCCGTATCCAGATTGGAGGTGGCCTCATCCAAAATCAATATTTTTGGATTGGCCAAAACGGCCCTGGCAATTGCAATACGTTGTCGCTGTCCACCGGAAAGTTTCACTCCGCGTTCGCCTATCAGTGTATCCAATCCATTTTCGAACCTATCGGTAAACTCATCCACATAAGCGGCCTGGACGGCTTCTATTACCTCATCCTCCGTTGCATTTGGTCTTGGGAACATTATATTTTCCCTAATAGTCCCTTCAAACAAAAACTCATCCTGCAAAACAACCCCAAGATATTGACGATAACTACTGAGATCCACCTTGGAAATATCCTGACCATCCAAGGTAATGGTTCCCGACAAAGGGTTAAGAAAAGTTGCCGCCAAACCGGCTATGGTAGATTTCCCTGACCCCGAGCTACCCACTAATGCTACCACATTGCCCGATTTCACTTCAAAACTAACATTGTGCAATACCTCCTTATCCTCTTCATAGGCGAAAGAAACATCCTTAAAAACAATATCCCCCTTTATTTTGTCCAAAACTATGGTTCTTTCCCCTTCATTGGCTTCCGGTACCATATTCATTAGTTCTTCCGTACGATCAAGACCGGCAAGCGCCTCTGTAAGTTGGCTCCCTATATTGCTCATTTGCACAATGGGTGCGATCATGATACCCAAAACAAAGGTAAAGGACAAAAAATCCCCCAAGCTCAAGTCTTCGTACATAATTTTATAGCCTCCTATTCCCATAATTCCGGTAGTGGCAATCCCTATTAAAAAAGTGGCAGAGCTGGTCATAAAGGCGGTTGCAGTGAGGCTCTTTTTTACGTTTTGAAACAACAGCTCCACCCCGTTTTCAAAAACTTTGGTCTCCTGCACCTCGGCATTAAAGCCTTTGACAACCCTAATTCCGCCCAATGTTTCGGTGAGCCTACCGGTAACCTCGGCATTTATTTTCCCCCTATTTCTAAAGATAGGTCTTATCACCTTAAAGGCCTTTAAAGCTATAAATGCAAAAATGGCCAATGGGATAAAGGTAAAGAGGGTCATTGACGGACTGATCCATAACATGTAAGCCAGGGCTCCTATGGCTGTAATACTTCCCCCTACCAATTGGACCAATCCTGTTCCGATAAGGTTGCGGACCCCTTCCACGTCCGACATGATACGGGAGACCAAAGCCCCCGATTTTGTATTATCAAAAAAACGGATCGGGAGTGAAAGTACTTTTTTCTGCACCTGTGCCCTAAGCTCCGAGATTAAATATTGTGCCTGCACACTCAAAATTTTTGTCAACAAAAACGAAGTTACGGCACGCACCAAAATGGATAGTATTACCAGCCCGACCAAAATTTTGAGCATCTCCATATCCTTGTTGGGAATAACGTTGTCCATAAAATATTTTAGGGAGATAGGACCTACAAAATTGGCCGCATTGCTGATAACGATCAGGAACAGGCCTATAAAAACCAAATTTCGCCGTGGCCAAATTATAGTTTTAAAGGCGGTAAGAATACTCACTTTTTTATCGGACATTTATAGTATATTTTGATCAAGGGACCTTTTAAGTTATAAATGTACTTAAAGAACTCATTTAAACTATCTCTGTCACTATATAATTACGGTAACAAACCAACTTTTGAATAACTAAACTAATATAGACTGAAATTACATATCTGTTTGGACGGCAAAAACAGGGGTTTTGGAACGGAGTAAACTACCTCGGTGCAATCCCGATAGCTATCGGGACACGAGGCATTGGTCGG